>DATNQN010000143.1 GCA_036703985.1 Leptolyngbyaceae cyanobacterium | reverse complement strand
TTAATTCGATATCTTTAAACATTGGCGTACTCAGATAGCGTTCGCCGAAACTCGGTTGTATCATGACGATTAAGCGATCGGCATTTTCCGGACGCTTACCGACTCGAATCGCCGCAGCCATTGCCGCACCAGAAGAAATTCCCGACAACAAACCCTCTTCCCTTCCCAGCCGACGACCGAAATAAATCGCTTCCTCATCGGTCACCGCAATCACTTCATCAATTAGTTCTACACGCAAAATATCCGGAATAAACCCAGCGCCAATCCCCTGAATTTTATGGGAACCAGGATGGCCCCCAGACATCACGGGACTACTTTGCGGTTCTACTCCCACTACCCGAAAATCAGGTTTGCGCTGTTTAATTACTTCCGCTACTCCCGTCACCGTACCCCCAGTTCCCACACCAGCGACTAAAATATCTACCTGTCCGTCAGTATCAGCCCAAATTTCCTCAGCAGTGGTTTCTCGGTGAATTTTCGGATTAGCTGGATTGCGAAATTGTTGGGGCATGAAAGCATTAGGCGTATTGGCAACAATTTCTTCCGCGCGGCGAATTGCCCCTTTCATCCCTTCTATCCCTGGCGTTAGTTCCAGCCTTGCACCATAAGCTTTGAGCATATTTTGCCGTTCTTGGCTCATGGTTTCTGGCATAGTCAAAATTAAGCTGTAACCTTTCGCCGCCGCCACCATCGCCAAGGCAATTCCCGTATTGCCAGAAGTCGGTTCCACTAGGACGGTTTTACCCGGTTCGATCGATCCAGCTTCTTCAGCAGCCCGAACCATACTTACCCCGATGCGGTCTTTCACGGAAGCCGCCGGGTTCATACTCTCTAACTTCACCACTATCCGCGCCAAACAACCTTCACTCTGAGGAATGTGATTTAGCTGAACTAGGGGAGTATGACCTACTAATTCGGTGATATCGCGAGCAATCTTCATATTTAAACTCCTTATGAGCTAATTTTAGTTAATATTATTGGATATCGTGCCGAGCTTGTTTATTATTTTATTTTTATGCGATCGCGTACAAGCCAACATAAGCTTTAATATATGACCGTTTATCGATCGGCTTTTTGCATTTTGCTTATTTTTTAGATTTGTCCGCTATAAGCGATCGATCTTTTTCGTTGCATTTTTTGTAGTATCATATTACAATAGTCATGATTGCCATATAAGGAGAAAAAACTATGAAAGAGCTTGCCGTCATTGAGACCGTCGCGAACATCCCTTCATAACACCGCAACCTCCAGAGTTTTTTATTCAATCATTGCCATGTGGATGAATAATTTACAACTTTCCTCTGCGAGCGTTGCGGCAAGCATACGCAAGCATCGAGGAAAATTCAGTGAATTTAGACAATTTAGGCTGGAATAGTTTTTTTGCCCAAAATTTTAACAAGTATCTTTCTCAAGGATACACTGTTGGCCGAGTAGTTCAACAACAGAAAAATACTTACATACTCTACAGTGAGTTGGGAGAAATATCGGCGGAAATCAGCGGAAAAATGCGCTATCGTGCATCTCTTCGTGCAGATTTTCCAGCCGTAGGAGATTGGGTTGTAATTGGCGATCTCAACAGCCAACAAAAAGCCACAATTTACGATATTCTGCCCAGAAAAAGTAAGGTTTCTCGCAAAATAGCCGGAACTCAGACAGATGAGCAGATAATTGCTAGCAACATCGATACGATATTTTTGGTTTCTGGATTAGATCGAGATTTCAACCCCAGAAGAATCGAGCGCTTTTTGATTTTAATTTGGGAAAGTGGCGCTAATCCCGTCATCATCTTGAATAAAGCAGACTTGTGCGATGATGCAGAAGAATGCAAAGAGGAGCTAGAAAGCATCGCCTTTGGCGTACCAATTATTTTAATTAGTGCCATAGGAAACCAAGGAATCGATGCTTTAGTTCCTTATCTCGGTGTGGGAAAAACTGTTGCCTTAATTGGTTCTTCTGGTGTTGGTAAATCTACCATTACTAACCAATTAGCACAGAAGGAAATTCAAGCTGTAAATTCGCTCCGCAAAGATGAGCGAGGCAGACATACCACCACTCATCGCGAATTAATTATCTTGCCATCTGGGGGTTTATTAATCGATACTCCCGGAATGCGAGAAATTCAATTTTGGAATGGTAGTGAAGGATTTCAAGAAACCTTTACTGAAATCAGTGAACTAGCAAGTTTATGCCGTTTTCGCGATTGCCAACACGATACAGAACCGGGTTGTGCAGTGCAACAAGCTCTGTTAGATGGCACTCTGGATGAGGAACGCTTTGACAGTTATTTAAAACTGCAACAAGAGTTAGCATACATGACGCGAAAACAAGACAAAAAAGCGTCTTTAGTTGAGAAAGAAAAATGGAAAAAAATCCATAAAGCGATCCGAAAAAATCCAAAAAGGGCATAACTTTCACCTCGTCACCTCGTTACCAGGCTCCAGCCTGGTAACGCAAGTCTGGAGGCTCTGCCTCCGGTGATATAGAGAGGCTGAGCCTCTAAAACAGCATTCCCAGGTTCTACCTGGGAACGAACCAAACGAGCCAAAACTAGCTCCTACCATAGGATATGAATGCCAGCAATTTGTGTCAAGAGTAAGCTATGAGTCTAAACCAAGAAATCAGTACTATCGGTGTAATCGGTGATGTCCATGCAGAGGATGAATTGCTAGACAAAGCCGTACTTTTTTTGAAATCAAAAAATGTTGAAAAAATTCTTTGTGTTGGAGATATTGTGGATGGGTTAGGGGACGTTAATAAATGCTGTAATATTCTAATGGGCGAAGATATTTTAGTAATTTTAGGAAATCACGATCGATGGCTATTAAAAAATGAGATGCGCTCTCTAAAAGATGCTACGCAATTAAATTCGCTTTCAAAATTTTCGCTGTCGTTTCTATCATCTCTTCCTTTAACTCTTGACTTATCAACACCTCATGGTTCAGCACTGTTGTGTCATGGCCTTGGAAAAAATGATATGGCTCGATTAACTCCTCATGATTATGGGTATGCTATTGAAGCTAATATTGATCTTCAAAACTTGATTTCAGAACAAAAATATAGATATGTCATCAATGGTCATACACATTACAAAATGGTACGAAACTTTGGCAAATTAACTATTATAAATTCTGGGACGTTAAAGCGCGATCATGCACCTGGTTTTTTATTGATTGATTTTGTCCAACAGTTTGTACAATTCTACAAATTTTTTGAAGACTTTACGATCGAGGATTCAGAAAGAGTCAATTTATTGCAAAGTCCTTATAAAATTCATTAACATCATAGAAATGGAAAAAAATCTCTAAAGCCATGCGAAAAAACCCGAAAAGGGCATGACTTTAATAGGCTTAAATCAGAGCAGTCAATGTATCAAGAATGAACCAGTATTGGTTCTGGGTCAGATGTCACAGAGGGTTGGAGGGGATCGTAGCCAAGCTGTTGAGTAATTCGCTCTCTAGCTAATTCACGGTACTCCCAAAAATGCTCGCCAGCAGCGCACAACCCCAGGTACATATTGAGAACCTGTGGCTTGTTTAACAGGACGATCCAGAGTTGATGCCAAAACTGTCCGCGAATTTCGGGTCGGCGGATACCTTGATGCCAGATGAGTTGGGCAACCAATCGTAACCCCTTGCTCACAGGGAATTGCATTGTTTGCCTTTGATTTTCCAGGCAGCGAATTTTGAGGCATTGCTGCAAACAGCGTTTGAGATAATTTTGAGGCTCGTACAGTGTCCAAAATCCTTCGACATATTCTTTGGCAATTTCTTTGATGGGGCGAGTGGGGACGAAATTCATCAGGGTATTTTGGTCGCCTGTGGGATGGCTGTCGCCTTCAATCAAACGCTGTTCTTTTTTAAGCCGATCCCAGAGTGCGGTGTTGGGTGGAGCCTGAAGGATACCCAACATGGGTTGAGGAATGCTGGTTTGTTCGACGAAGGCTTGAATGCGATCGCCTGCGCCCGATCGTTCTCCATCAAATCCCAGGATAAACCCAGCATAGATTAGTAGCCCTGCCTCATTGATTTTGCGACAGGCTTCGACCAGGGGATTACGGGTATTTTGCACTTTGCGGGTGACTTGTAAGCTATCCTGGTCGGGGGTTTCAATACCCAGAAAGACGGCATAAAAGCCTGCTTCACCCATGAGTTGCAACAATTCATCATCTTCTGCCAGATTGACCGAGGCTTCTGTAATAAAGGTGAAGGGGTAGTCGTGTTGTTCCATCCAGGGAATCAGTTCTCGCAGAAATCGTTTGACGTTGCGCTGATTACCAATAAAGTTGTCATCCACAATGAACAGTGAACCGCGCCAACCTAAGTCATAGAGGCTTTGCAATTCTGCCAAGGCTTGATCCGGTTCTTTGGTGCGGGATTTGCGGCCATAGAGAGAAATGATGTCACAAAATTCGCAGTTGAAGGGACACCCGCGCGAAAATTGGATTGCCATCATTAAGTAGGCATCGCGCTGAAGTAGGTCAAAACGTGGCATCGGACTTTGGGTGACATCCGGCTTTTCAATGGAACGGAAGATACCCTGCGTTTCGCCTTGACGAAGTGCTTCTAGGAATGGGGGAACCGTCATCTCCCCTTCATCCAGAATCAAGAAATCGGCTCCAGAGTCCAAGGCATCTTGAGGTACAGAGGTAGGGTATGGGCCGCCCACGGCTACTTTTTTACCCAAGCGCACGGCTTTGCGAATCAAGTTATGGAAATCTGGTTTCTGCACGATCATGGCGGAAAGGATTACCAAGTCGCACCACTCCCAATCGGCTTCTGTTTCAAAGGCGACATTGCGATCGCAAAACCGAATTTCCCAGTCTGGTGGTAAGAGTGCTGCAACAGTAATAATTCCCAAAGGCGGAATCACTGCCTTGAGTCCAGCAATTTCCATGAAGCGATCGTAAGACCAGAAGGACTGGGGAAATTGAGGATAGAGCAGTAGTGCTTTCATAGATCCCTTCCATAATTTAAGTTGACTCTGATGCCTGGGGAAGTACCCTAAAACCAACTAGTGCGAGACCTAAGAGGTTTCCTTGCTTCTTCTATTGATTGCCGTAACCTTAAGTCACATTTTCTCAATTTTTATCTATCCTAAGTATGATGATGCGATCGCATAAACTTTTGTAATAATCGCCAAATCAAATCCTTCAGTCTCAAACCAAAGTGATACTAGCCCTCACCAATGCGTTTCCGTTTTGCTGCAATTTTTTTATATTAATTCTGATTGAATAACTAGCTTATGACAGACAAAAAGCCGCTATTAATAGCCGACAATATTAGCTACGAACTTTCGACTCCTCGGACACTATTTAAAAATGTCCGACTTTCCATAAATCAAGGAGAGCGAATTGCGCTGGTTGGGGCGAATGGCGTTGGTAAATCCAGCTTGCTCAAGATATTGGCAGGTGAAATTCAGCCTAACTCCGGTTCTGTGGCTCGTGATGGGGTTATTTATTATTTGCCACAAATCAATACAATTACCCATCTAAATCAAGAAGTGACTGTTTTGGAGTTTCTCACTACTTTTTCAGAAGAATGGTGGGCGATCGCTAATCAATTGGAAAAAAGCTTAGGAACTTTTCTAGATTTGTCTTTACCAATCAAAAGTTTGAGCGGAGGAGAATTAACTAAGTTATTTTTAGCAATTGGGTTATATAAAAACCCAAGTTTATTACTTCTCGATGAACCTACTAACCACTTGGATTTTTTAGCTTTAGAGCATTTAAGTGATTTTCTGAACAAATTTAATGGGGCATTTGTGATAGTTTCCCACAAGCCGTTTTTCTTAGATCGAGTAGCCAATAAGATTTGGGAGTTAACTGCTTCTGGAATCAAGGTTTACGGTGGTAATTACTCTGAGTATAAATTACAAAAAGAGACTGAGTTACAGGTAGCTTTGAGAACCATAGAAGTAGCCAAAAAAGAACTGAAGCGAGTAACGGAGTCAGCTTTAATTGAAGAACAGCGTGCTGCTAAATCGAAAAGAGAAGGACGGAAGCAATCCCACGATCGCAGTATGGGAAAATCTGCCAGAAGGTACTTTGAAAATAGAGCGTCGGGAAGCGCTGGAAATGCCGCTAAAAAACATGATGAAGCGATGAATAAAGCGAAAGAAAAGTTAGAAAATGCGAAAATTAGAACGAATAAAGCTACAATCGTGCATTTGGAAGAAGTTAATAGCAAAAAAGGCCGGAATTTAGTTGATATTCAAGGTGCGGATCTGAAGATTGGCAAAGATATTTTGATTAGGGATATCCAACTTCATATTGCGTCAGGCGATCGCATTGCTATTTCTGGTGCAAACGGTTCAGGAAAATCCAGCTTAATTAAAGCAATTTTACGAATAAAGGAGGAAAATTCTCATCCTTTCCTTGATTTGGGAGAAGTGATAATTTCTCATAACATGAAAGTGGTATATCTCGATCAAAAATACCAGATAGTAAACAGAAGATTGACTGTATTAGAAAATATGCAGCAAGTTAACTCAAGCTTAAAATATCAACTTTTAAGACAACAATTGGGACATTTTCTGTTTTTTGGCGATGATGTGAATAAATCTGCTGAGTTTTTGAGTGGGGGTGAACTAGCTAGACTGGCACTCGCTATGATTAGTATTAGCGAAATAGACTTGCTAGTTTTGGATGAACCTACCAATAACCTAGATTTAGAAACCGTGTCTCAAATTGTGGAAGCATTAGAAGAGTATCGAGGCGCAATTTGCGTAATTTCTCACGATCTTGATTTTCTGCGTCAACTAGAAATCACGAAAGCTTTTAAAATTAAAGAGAAATCATTACAACCTACAGTTTATCTCCCAGAAGAAACAGATGAGTTTTATGGAGAATTGATTAATTAGCGATCGCACGCCGAACTAATTTCCGGCGTTGTTGCGACATCCACTAGTTAATATTACTCATCTAGCACCTTTACAGCTTCACTTCAAAAGTGCGTCCTAATACAGTTACGCGATCGCCTGGGGCTAATTTCCGTCCCCGCCTGACTTCTATTTCGCCATTCACTTCCACCTGTCCATCTTGAATCAACAGCTTAGCTTGTCCACCAGTTGGCGTTATACCAATGAACTTTAAATATTGATCTAACTTGATCGTGTTGGTTGCTTGCCTCATAAATAAAAAATGTCACGACTATACTTGTATTTAAGATTAATTATGACAAAATTTGATCTAGATGTCTTCAGCCAAATTGCTATTTATGTCTTCTTCTCCCCAACTACTTACCGATCCTTTTTTGCAACTACCCACGGAAACAGGAGTGCGAGTTGTTTGGTTTACAGAATTTGCTGGCATTAATCATACAGTTATTTACGGTGAAAAGTTAAATCTTACTGCTGCTGCTAATACGTTTAAATTAAGTCGGACTAGAGAAGACCGCAGATCGAAAGTAAGAAAACAGACTGAAGAAAAAATAATTTATCAAAAACCAACACCGCGAGATGTCTGGCGACACGAAGCAGAAATTAACGAATTAATTCCAGGTAAAAGAGTTCCTTATTTAGTTACTAGCACTAGAGAAGATGGTCAAACTATTAGCAGTAAAACCTTTACTCTTACGACTTCACCCCTACCGGAAACCCCACTAAAAATTCTCCTTACATCCGATCATCAATTAATGCCAATGACGGCAGCAAACTTACAAAAAGTAGTTGAAACAATCGGAAAGTTAGATGCCGTTTTTTTTGCTGGTGACCTAGTGAATATCGCCGATCGCGCTTCCGAATGGTTTGACGACGATCGCGGTAATGCTTTTTTTCCCTGTCTCCAAGGTCATGCCAATTATGAACTGAATAAAAATGGTATCAAAACTGTTTATCGAGGAGGAGAAATTATTCAACACGCACCGCTTTTTACTGCGATCGGCAACCATGAAGTAATGGGTCGCTTTTCTGAGGAAAGTGAATTAAGAGAGCAATTTTATA
This sequence comes from Leptolyngbyaceae cyanobacterium, assembly GCA_036703985.1. GTDB lineage: Bacteria > Cyanobacteriota > Cyanobacteriia > Cyanobacteriales > Aerosakkonemataceae > DATNQN01. Next base: position 3,450 of record DATNQN010000143.1, on the reverse strand, counting down.
ATGCCTTTCCCTTAGCAATAGCAAAACAAATTTATCATCAAAATATCCAAGACATAAATCCAGATAATGATTTAAATATCAAGCGAAAATGGCTAAAAGATAACTCTTTTAATAGCGATACTTATGAAGAAATATTTACTTTGCCTAAAAGCCCTCAAGGATGCGAAAAATATTATGCCGTTACCTTGGGCGATCTACGTTTAGTAGTGCCATACATCGCTTGTGTGTGGAGAACCCCCAGTCTAGCTGCTAGTGCTAATGGAAAATATCGCGAACGGGAAGAAGAGTTTAATAACTTATTAAGTTGGGGTTACGGACAACACATATTTGAACCGATTAAAAAAGGCAGTACTCAATATAATTGGCTGGTGGAAGAACTGAATAGTGCTGAATTCACCAACGCCAAATATAAAATAGTCATGTTTCATCACCCAGCCCATACTTTAGGTGAAAATATCGTTCCTGCTTTTACCGATCCGGTACGAATTATTGACACCGATTACTATGGATTTATCAAATCAATTCGCTACGAGTATCCCAAAAATTTAGACTATATAATCTGCGATGTCATACCATTACTAGAAGATGCTGGCGTGCAATTAGTTTTTTACGGACATTCCCATTTATGGAATCGATTTATCAGTGAAAGCGGAATGCACTTTTTAGAAACATCTAATGTCGGGAATTCCTATGGTGCTTTTATTGGGGATAAGCAACGAAATAACATACCAGTAGGATATCACGAAGAATATGTTCATACTGGCGATCCTTATGGACTAGACCCAGTAGTACCGAACATCGATCCATTAGTAGATGAAAATGGAGAACTAGTGCCTTATATTGCTAGTAATGATTTTACCGTTTTTAGTATTCTCGATACCGGAACTGGTACGGTAAGTAGCTACCGTTTTGATACCAGAAAACCAGAAAGTAAGGTTGTAAAATTTGATGAGTTTAAATTGAAAGAGTAAATAAGATGTTTGAGCAAAATTCTCACCAAACCAAGACTGAAATAAATGAGAAAAACACCAATCACGCCTTAGTAATTGGTGGGAGTATGGCGGGATTATTAGCTGCACGAGTATTAGCAGATTATTTTGATAAAGTAACAATTGTCGATCGCGATCGCTTTCCCGAACAACCTTCACCGCGCAAAGGCGTACCCCAATCAGGTCACGCCCACGTTTTATTAATGCGAGGTCAGGGGATATTAGAAGAATTTTTTCCTGGTTTAGGAGCAGAATTAGAGGCTGCTGACGCACCATTTTTAGATTGGATTTCCGACTGTCAAATGCTAGGTATGAAAGGTTGGGAACTTCGCTTTTCATCCGGTTTAGTTACTCGCACTTGCAGCCGAAATTTACTTGAATTTACGGTGCGCCAACGATTATCTGGTTACAGCAATATCGAGTTTTTACAAGAGTCATGGGTAACGGAATTGTTGCTTGATAAAGAACGAAATACTATCACTGGTGTCCGAATAAAACTCGATCGTGAATCGGACACAAAAGAAATATTTGCCAATTTAGTGATAGACGCTTCCGGACGCCGTTCAAATGCAACCAAATGGTTGGAATCATTAGGTTATTCAGTACCGCAAGAGACTATTGTCAATTCATTTTTAGGCTATGCTAGTCGCGTTTATCAACAACCAACTAATTATCAAATAGACTGGAAAGGTTTAATTATTTGGCAAAAACCACCTGATGGTACTAAAGGTGGAATGATTTATCCTGTTGAAAAAAATCGCTGGATTGTTACATTAGCGGGAGTAGAAAAAGACTATCCCCCTACTGATGAAACCGGGTTTTTAGAATTTGCGCGTCAAATGCGATCGCCCGCCCTCTACGAAGCAATTAAAAACGCCGAACCCATTTCTGATATATATGGATATCGCGCTACGGAAAACCGTTTTCGTCATTATGAAAAAATATCAAAATGGCCAGAACAATTTTGTATAATTGGCGATGCAGTTTGTGCTTTTAATCCTATTTACGGTCAAGGCATGACTGTTTGTGCTTTAAGTGCTTTAACTTTGCAAAAATGTCTCCAAAAACAATCTCAATTAACCGGATTTTCTCAGCATTTTCAACAGGAATTAGTTAAAGTCTACGATACTCCTTGGATGATGGCAACCAGCGAGGATTTTCGTTGGCGTACCACAGAAGGCGGTAAACCAGATTTAAATATGAAAATCATGCACTGGTATTTAGATCGAATAAAGTCATTGACGAGTAACCATCCTCAAATGTGGCAAACTTTCATCGAAGTTTTGCATATGGTAAAACCCCCCTCTGCCTTATTTAAACCTAGTATTTTATGCTCAGTATTATCAGCCACAATCCGACAATTAGCGCAACGGAAAACCTATCTACCATTTCAATCAAATGCTGCATCATTTACTATGGCAGCAGGGGACAGAGGGAAAGATTATTAATTCTTCGATCGCAAAATTAGCCTTTTTACCCCGTTATCTGAAACAATAAGACCAACAGTTTCCATTTGGAGGGAAAATATCAAATAAGATGTAGAAACTAGAACTGCAAACAACCCAACCATTGGAAAAAAGCTAAAAGGTGCATCAAATGGGGAACCTTTTAAACAATCGCTATAGCATTATCAAGTCTTTGGGAAGTGGGGGATTTGGGGAAACTTATTTGGCAGAAGATATTCAAATGCCATCAAAGCGTCGCTGCGTCGTCAAACGACTCAAACCTTTGGGGCAAAAAGCAGCGATTTATCAAATACAAGAAAGATTTGAGCGAGAAGCCGCTACTTTAGAAGCTTTAGGACAAGATTGTTCCCAAATTCCTCAACTATATGCCTATTTGGTGGAAGCAGGACAATTTTATTTAGTGCAAGAGTGGATTGAAGGGGATACCCTCAAACAAATATTGCAAAAAGATGGCCCGATGAGCGATCGGGCCGTCAACGAACTTCTCTTAAAACTACTGCCAGTCTTAGATTATATCCATAGCAAAGGCATCATTCATCGAGATATTAAACCAGACAATATTATTCTGCGAAAACAAGATGGCAATCCCGTTTTAATAGACTTCGGCGCAGTCAAAGAAACAATGGGAACAGAATTAGATTCCCAAGGCAATATTAGCCGCACTTTAATTGTTGGCACATCGGGATTTATGCCCCCCGAACAAGCAGCTGGCAAACCAGTTTATGCTAGCGATTTATATAGTTTGGGTTGTACTGCCGTTTATCTCCTCACGGGAAAGCTACCCCATCAATTAGAAACTAGTCCCGTGTCTGGCGAAATGCAGTGGCAAACTGAGTTAGAAAGCGTTCAAACTGGTTATCCAGCAAACATTAACCCCACTTTAATGGCAGTTTTAGATCGATCGCTAAAATGTCATTTTCGCGATCGCTTCCAAAGCGCCCAAGAAATGCTACAAGCCTTACGCAGCGAAGCTTCCTCCCCATCCCCCCATCCCC
>DATNQN010000142.1 GCA_036703985.1 Leptolyngbyaceae cyanobacterium | reverse complement strand
GGGGATGTGGGATTTTGTGTTGGTGGGGATGTGGGATTTTGTGTTGGTGGGGATGTGGGATTTTGTGTTGGTGGGGATGTGGGATTTTGTGTTGGTGGGGATGTGGAATTTTGTGTTGGTGGGGATGTGGGATTTTGTGTTGGTGGGGATGTGGGATTTTGCGGCGGTGGGGATGTGGGATTTTGTGGTGGTGGCGCACCTTCGGTAATCACTTGGGTTTGACCTTGAGTGAAAGGCCCAAAATAAGACCCAGGCGCGACTGTTTGACCAGTTCCAGAGGTAATATTGCCAGCTGTACCGTTAGTTGTGGCATCACCAGCTACGTTAAAGGGAGTAGTTGGGCCACCTGCGTGTCGAATTACGATCGGCCCTCCCCCACTTCCCCCGGCGGTAGAAATGCTGGATGTGGTGCTATTGCGATCGACAAATGAACTCGTAGCGCGGAAAAATCTTTGAGTAGTAATATCAACCGTACCACCAGTACCGCGACTACCTCCTTGTGCGTTGATGTACTCTACTTGAATATCGTTGAGAGGATCGAGAGTGACATTTCCTCCATTTCCTTGACTTGCACTAGAGTTGATTTGTTTGGCGGTAATTTGAATCGGTGCAATAACAGTAATTTGTCCGCCTTGACTATTTCCGGAAGAATTTAAGTTGCCAGTTTGCACGGTTTGCGATTGTGCAGTCAAATTGATGTTACCGCCAGCACCGTCGCTATTGCTGGAATCAAGATTGACAGTACTGCTATCAATGCTTGTGCCGGTTAGGTTGATTGCACCGCCAATAGTATTGATGTTTTTGGTAACAGTTAAAATTCCGGAACTTTTGATGGTTACGTTTCCACCGTCAGTAAGTAAAGTGCTGCTGGGAAAATTGAAATTAACTTGACTGGGAGGAGTAACGCCACCAATAATGATATCTGCTCCGTTGCTGTTAATATCTCCGTTGAGATTAACAATCGCAGGTGTATTAATAGTGAGAGGATTTTTAATTTCTGATTCACCAGAACCAAGTTCGATCGCACCTGTAGTGATATTATTAGGTGCAGTCATCGCGATCGCACCACCACCAGCAGTACCGGAATAAGTATTGAGCGTACCCGCACTAGTATCGATGTTTCCAGCGTTACTTCTTAACGTGATGTTGCCGGAAATGTTAGTTGAATCTCCACTTGCACTAGTATCCAAACTACCAGTTCTTACATCGTTTTGAGCAGTTAATTGTACTGCACCACCGTTACTTGTCGTTGCGGTAGTTTTTAAAGTACCTACAGTAGTATCGATGCTGCCTGAATTACTAGTTATGATGACATTCCCAGCATTAAAAAATCCGGTGGCGCTAGTATTGATATTTCTTGTTTTAATGTCTCCTGGCGCAGTTAGCTTTACTTCGCCTCCGATACCTATTGCACCGGAGGAATTAATATCGCCAGTGCTAATATCTATTTTGCCTATCGTGCTGGTGAGAGTGATATTTCCACCAGCACCATTAGTAATGGCATTAGAAGATAAATTACCCGTGTAAATATCGCCGTTGGCATTAAGCGCGATCGCACCTCCATTTCCACTAGCATTAGAAGTGTTTAAAGTACCCGCTCTGGTATCGATTAATCCGCCATTGCTAGTAATGGTAATTCCGGCTGGTGCAGTGAGATCGCCAGTAGTAATATTTTGATTGGCGATCAAATTAATTGAGGCGTTGTCCTGTCCGGAAATCGTGCCGCCAGAAAATGCGATCGCACCTGCACCTTGCGGAGATCGAATCGTTACCGGGTCTTGAAACGTAACCGGAGAAACAAATGTAACAATTCCGCTGCCATCTACCTTACCAATCGTAATCGAGCTAAAACCATTTTGGATATTATTTAAGTCAGTGGCAGTTAAATCTAATGCGATCGTATTTGCAGAACCACCGATATTAATATCTCGATCGACTTTTGCTGGCTCCAACACTAGCGTACTACTACCAGTTACTTGACCGTCAAAATCAATTTCACCTGCCTTTAAAGTCAGCGGATTACTACCCGCATTCAAACTAGAACTAAAAGAAATTCCCGCCGTTCCCGGATTAAATAATACATTTCCATTCAGCGTTACCGGGCCGCTAAACTTGATATTATCATCGCTAGTAATGATATCACCTGCAATAGAAACAGGGCTGTCGGTATTTTGATTAAACTCCCCATCCAAAAACATATCTGCCGCAGCAGCGATATTCAGCGTACCATCATTACTAATAGTTAAATTATTCAATTTGGTGATGCTGCCAACCGCACCGTTAAAAGTAACCTTCCCCGTAGAAGTCGTTGTTACTGTCAAACTTTGCGTACTAACATCTTTTCCATCAACAGTGTTATTAAAAGTAATTTCGCCACCATTATTAGTATTAACAGTGATATTGTTAGCGATGATAACTGCATCATTATAAGTTTGATTGCTTTGGGTGTCGATATTGCCATTAATTTCAGTAGTGCCACCCACATTTGTAGTTACGCTGTTTGCGTTGACAGTACTGTTGAAGCGGGTAGTACTACTGCTGTTAGCAGTGATATCATTAATTATTTGATCGTTACCGATACTGCCATTGAAAAGAATATTACCACTGCCAGCATTGAGAGTGAGGTCTTCTATTCCATCATTACCGTCAATGGTATTGTTAAAAATGATATTTCCGTTATTGGTAGTAGTGAGAATGGCACTACTTATTATCCGGACACTATCATTATAAGTTTGATTGCCAGTGGTAGTGATATCGCTGCTAATAAAAGTTCTGCCATCAGCATCTGTAGATATAGAATTAGCTTTGACAGTATCGAAAAACCAGGTAGTATCGCTGTTATTAGCGATGATATTACCGAGTGGGGTGATGTTGCCGACAGGTTGGTATAAACTAATACTACCGCTGCCAGCATTGAGGGTAAAGTTTTCCCCAGAGGTGCTATTAATTGTATTGTTTAAGTTAATTGCGCCGTTACCAGCAGCAGTATCAAGGATAGGGTTACCAATCAGGGTAAGTGCGCCATCAAATGTGATACCGCCACCTGTAGTAGTAATGTTGCTTCCCAGTTTTACCGGACTATCGCCAATTTGCTGGAAATTTCCCGTCAGATTGATATTTGCGCTATTGGGAATAACGATCGCACCAGCGCTAGTACCATTATTTTGAATTGACAAATTTCCAGCTTTTATGATGCCATTTAAAGTAATATCTCCACTGGCATTGTTCGTCAAACCAGCACCATCACCGATCGTGATATTAGTATCTCCGACACCAGAATCGATCGCAACTCCGGTAGCAATATTAATAACTGCATTACCCGGGTCTCTGTTGGCATTTACCACACCATTAGAACTGGTTTCATTGGCAGTCAAAGTTAAATTGCCGTTATCAGTAACAATATCTTTATTTACTATAATACTTCTTCCCGCTTGTAAGGTAATCGCGCCTCCATCTCCTGATGGGTTGTTAGTAATAATTGGCTCATTTACAGTAATGTCATTATTCGCTTGCAACACTACATTAGTACCCGTGTTAGTATTATCAGTAATATTGCTGGCGGGAATTGTGCTAGGTTGGTCGGGAGTATCGCTGAAATTAACAGACGTGTCATTTATAGGTGTTGTGCCGATCGTGATATCTTTGGGATCGAGTAATAAAGTGCCGGGATTACCTAAATTTGCCCCTGCATTAACTATTCCGTTAAAAAGCAGCGACTCTTTGCCGGAAACTTCAACAAATCCGCCATTTCCGCCTTCTTTTCCCCCACGCGCTAAAATATCGCCGAAAAATTGAGTAGATCGATCGGCCCAAACTATCACTCGACCGCCATCACCTTTAGTAATAGCATTAGCGGTAATAATAGAATTTTCACTAACTAATGTTTGCGAAGCATTCGGTACGGTTCCTTTTCCTTGAAAATCTCCGCCAACTAAAACTCTACCACCGCTATTATTTCCAGAAGCATGAATATTTCCTGCTAATATGCCTACTCGATCGCCTAAAATTTGTACTGTTCCCCCTATTTTGGAACCGGAAGTGTCAATGGTGCCAGAAGCAATGCTAGTGGCTGGTTGTGGCACTATGTTAATTCCCGAACCGATTAGTTGAATCGTGCCATCTGAATTAACAGTAACTCCGGTTGCATTGCCACCTTTTCCACCAGTTAACATTTGAGGTAACGATGCTATTGGCAATGTCCAATCATTTGGTTGACTGACATTTTGTGCTGGATTTTGTACGTCTAAACTGAGAACAAATCCCGGTTGGGATAATCGCACTATGCTAGTTCCAGGTACGGAAGCAATGGTAATTTGACCTTGTGGTGCAGTTAAACTGCCCGTATTAATAATATTGCCAGCTAATAATGTTAAATCTTGCCCATTTCCTACTGCTAAATTACCGGAATTGATGATGCTTCCCGGTTGCTGCATGGTAAAGGCAAAAGCGTTAGGCGTTCCGACTAGTGCCGCGTGATTATTATTGCCAACTGCGTTAAACCAATTATTACCAAATCCTATTCCATTGGCGGTAGTTGCGGTAAAAGCACCTGCGATGTTTAAACTGGCATTTGCACCAAAAACGATGCCAGATGGATTCATTAGAAATAAGTTGGAATTTCCACCTGTAATTTGAATTAAACCATTAATATAAGAAACGTTGCCGCCATTGATCCGGGCTAGAATATTTAAAATATCTGGTTGAGATAAAAAGTTCGCTATTTGACCGGAGTTTAAGTTAAATTCTGTAAAGCTGTGGAACAAGTTTGCACCATCTCCGGATCTTTGACCGCCCGTGATGTCAAAACTATTACCGTTAGGATTGACGATCGTACCAGTGTTATCGTTTGCTGGGATAATCGGTTGGGCGGTGGTTGGTGCAACTAGTGCGAACGTTCCCGTCAGCAAAGAACTAAGCAAAAAGGCATAAGTTCCAGGAGATGGCATTTTCTAATCTCGCTTTGAGAAAAATGATAAATTTAGTCATTAATCTTTATTCTTTATTAGCATAGCTACAAAAATTGTCAAATTTTTAATTAAGATAAATTACGCATATCTTTTTCTAAACGTATATCACGAGCGCTAAATTTTTGAATCAGTGATTTTACTGATTCAAAAATTTAATAACCTCTATTGTCTACATTGCGGCAGTTAAATTTATTTTTATGGGTTGCTTTTAATTAGAAAAATACAAATAAACAGATGTATGTAATAAAAAGTAAACTTAACAAAAACTCTGTTACCTTCTGCTTCTTGCCTTTTATAACAGCTTTTTAAATGAATATGAAAAATGTCAAACTATCTTTTACTATTGCTTATTATATGAAATACGAGGGACTGAAAACTTAATTATTTAGATTTCTCATCCCCAGGTTCCCATAACGACGGCAATTTGATATGAAATGGTGTACGCCACAGGATTGAAGTATCAGCGTCACAATTTTGTCATCTTGGTTAGTCATTATGTAAACAAGCTTTCCTTAGCTCCCACCTCACAACTAAAGAAGAGATAGGCATATTAATACCCAGAGGCAGTTTCCTCTGGGTTTTTTACTTTAGTATATATAGTAGGGAAAATATATTTTAATCATGAATCAATTTATCGCTGAGTAACGTCACGAAGAAGTGGAAGACCCAATTCGGACATCAGTTGTAGATTGAAAGGAGTAGTTAGCAATATGAAACTTAACATCCTACTAGCCTTTCCTGTTGCGATCGCCATTCTCACTCTAGGCGCAGTCCCAAGTAAAGCCTTGTTCAGCCCAAATACTTCTAGTACGAATAATCTGAAGCAACAAGATAGTACGGTGATCCGTACTATGAATATAGAGCTAAATCGGGCGAAAAACTTTGCTAGGCGGGCAGCCGAATCCGCTAACGGAGGCTTGGGTCGGTATCGTGCTGAAGATTCCATGCACGGCCCATCAAGAGAAGCTCCCTTTGTAGATAATGGCGACGGCACTTGGACGTTCAAATTTAAAGGCAGAAGACCTGAGTCTAACGTTTACACCATTGAGAGCGTAGTTACCGTTTCTCAAGATGGAAAACGGATTACTGTCGATTATAATGGGCCAATTCGCAATTAATTTTGGCGATCGTTCTGAGAAAAGGGATCGGGAAATACTACTTTAGTTAAGCATGGCCGCTTTTACTATTCACAGCAAGGGGCAGGGAGAAAGATTGTTGACGTAAAGTGCAAAGTAGTGGGGAAGGGAGTGGTAAAGGGAGCGGTAAAAAACAACCTTGTACACTTCCACTCTTCCCCAAACAAGCTTAATTTTCTCTTATATTACTGGTAGCCGATTAAGAACGATTTTGCGTTTTTCCTTATTCTTTGTTACCTATACGAGTTGCAGTAATTATGGTAAGATGAGTATAACTAGTGAAAGAGCAACGGGTAGTTTTTGCTAGGCTAAGGATAGAGTGCAAAAATGTGTTTGAATTTGCCTTACGGAAGATGCAAAGATAGTGGTATTTTTATTATTAATATAAGATAAGTTAATCCAAATATAAGGGTAATCCAATGGGTCTTGCATCTGAAATGAAAACGAGAGATGCTGTTTCCTCTAATTTATGTATTTCCACTATCTATCGCCAGTCTTTACAGCCTTATGTAGAGCCTGAGGTGTTGGAAGTAGCCGATCGCAAACCGGAAACTCAAGCTTTGGCAACCTGCCAGCCAAAATTAGCGGCCAAAAAACAGGTCTGTCCTCATATCTTATTCACGATCGTGGTAGTGATCCTGTGTACGTTAGGCTCTTTCCATCAACCGAAAGAGGGCGTGGTAAAACCCGTATCTACTTTGCAAACTACTAACGTGACGAGTAAATAACTATTACTTGAGACTTAGAAATGGGCAGACCGTAAAATTTGTTTCCTATCTGTTTTCTCTATAGCTAAAAAATAAATACCTAATTTACCGAAAATAATTAGCTAGCTACTTAAGCGATCGCGTTATCTGCGTGTTTTCCTTGTTGAAGAGTGAGGAGGCATTTCAGTCAAGGTAATTTCGATCGCTAATTGTTCTATTCCATTAACTTATCAGTAGATACACTCGGTAATTTTTAATTAGCCAGCTGCTGAAATGTCAGCGACTAACTTGACCCGTCCTTTCATCACTGCTCTGAGCAGTCTGTTTACAGAGCTTCTATCTTCTTCATCTAAGGATTCATCTAAAGTAGCAGCCAACAGCCCGTAACGGTCAGCTAAAGTAAGAACTCCCGTGTCACTAACAGAAACAAGGATTTCAGAAATAGCACCGGGAAGTAGGTTAACTGGAGACATGGTTAAATCCTTGAATTCCACAACTCTAATATGCAGTATTTTCTCTCGATCGACCAGCGATCGATCCGATAAATATCCTGTGAGAATTACGGATTTTTTTTGTGATCTAAGTCATTATACGGATGTGATTTGAATCACATAAACCCAATGAATGCCCAATCTGTGTATGTTTCCCGATCTGTCGGTCTCTTTCTCCATCAAAACTTTAAAGTAGAGCAGCAATTACACTGATACTCTTTCACCAGCTGATAGTAGCCCAAGCAAATAGTAAAGGGATGAGGGGGAACTGCCCTCACCAATTCTTAACGTTTCCCCAGCATTAGATAAGTAGTCATCTCTCCCCTGCCTTTGACACTGATTACTCCCCGTTCCTGAAAAATATATTCCTCTTTCAATAGTTCGTAAACTTCGCTGGTGACTTGAATGCAATCCGGCAAACCGTGGGATTCCATGCGGCTGGCAATATTTACAGTGTCTCCCCACAAATCGTAAATAAACTTTTTCAAGCCGATCACCCCAGCCACTACTGGGCCGGTATTGATCCCGATCCTGATCCGAAAGTCTTGACCCGCTACAATATTGAATTCAGCTAAGGCTTTTTGCATATCCAGCGCCATATCCGCGATCGCCCGTGCGTGATCCGTTCGAGGAATCGGCAGACCAGCCACCACCAAATAAGCATCTCCGATCGTCTTAATCTTTTCCAAATCGTGTTTTTCTGCCAATTGGTCAAACAAAGAAAAAATTTGGTTGAGCAACTCCACCATTTCCGTAGGCGGGATGCGAGTCGATAGCTGAGTAAAACCAACAATATCAGCAAACAAAACCGAAGCTTCCGGAAACTGTTCTGCCAAAGTAGTGGTAGTAGACTGCTTCAATCGATCGGCGATCGATCGAGGCAAAACATTCAGTAACAAACGCTCGGACTGCGCCTGTTCTACTGCTAATTGTTCGTAAGCGATTTCCATCTGCCGACGAGCCTTAAATTCAGCTTTTTGCAAACGCTCGTACAAGTAAACCGATAAATTACAAATAAAACAAATCCAAAACAAAAATAAATATAACAAAGCTTGGTTCAACCAAGGCGCTGGCATAACAGCGGGTTTCCCCAACACCAATTGCATCCCGAAATAATAAGCAAATACCCCCAACTGAGACAACAAGTGCAACCACCAACGAACGGGGATTAAAGTAGCCATCCCGAAAAACGCCAAAGGCCAACCAAGAATATCCGGTTCTAAACTATGGTTAGCGGTGGTAAGTATAAAAGACGGAATAATCGTCATAGACCAACAAAAAGCCAGCAATACCCAACCGGGAGAATTGCGCCCTTGAGGAGTTCTCAGGAATAGCAAACAGATCGACAGAGTAACTTCTACAGCCAGATGCACCGTTAAAGCTAAGGGTCGAAAATGTTCTGGTCTGACCAGAAAGTTTCTGAGTTGCAAAATGATAAAACTTAAAAAAGCACAAAACGCCACCCTTAAACCCAAGCGCAGGCGTTTTTGCAGGAATTTACGCCGCCAAATATCGTAATCAGTTATCTGTGCCTGAGTTTGTGGGTCTTTACCCATTAGCTTTCCAATTAAGGAAGTTAACTGGGTTTTACTCAACGATAGTAGCTGCATTTTTTTTCCAACTCAGGTTTTATAGCCATCCTAAATGAATTGCGAACAACTAGACCCCTCCCAACCCTCCCCTTGGTAAGGGGAGGGCTAGGGTGGGGTTCATTACTCAAATAGGATGGCTATATATTGACCATACCTATTAATTCGTACAGATGGGTGAGGCCACCTGGATTCCAGATCTATTAGAACTGAATGGTTAGGGTCTTTGCTGCTACGAACATACCAGAGTCTTTTCAAAAAACACATTTTCTTGATTTTCTTTTTTGTTACCTATTCACTTTCGGCGCATCACTAATTTTTCTCCCTGTTCGAGAGTCCCGTACTAAAATAGTCACTCTTGGGGAAACAGTGTGACGGTTAGCCGATCGTCCACTAGTAGAGTAGATGGCCTCTGCTGCTAAAAGCGCTACAACCAATCCGCAGCGGAATTTTGGGAAGCTCTCAGTAGGCTGTGACATTAGGCAAAACAGTCACATCAGAGAGTGACACACCGATCGACAAAAAGCCGAGCAAAATTTTTTACTTTAAAAAAAAGCACGGAAACACTTAGAACAGAGAGTTAAATTTATGCACAAAGAGATTGACTTCCCCACGATCGCAATTATCAATGATTTGGATGCTCTGATCGCTGAAATTGACGCTAATCCCCAACTTTCCCCTTGGGTAGTTCGTCTGGTACTCAAGACTATTAAAGATAAAGCACGCAATATGGTTAATGAAAACTTGGTTTCCACTGTCTCTCTCGCTCAGCCAGTTCATCTGGAAGTTATACCGAACTCATCCCATATAACCAAATCACCTACCAGAGTTTTACCTTAAAAAAGACGATCCGCGTGCGTGAAAGTGTGAATGCACGCTCCTTTTTCTTGCCTATGGAAACGAGATATAAGTTCTCATTTAAATTGTTCAATTTAATCAATTCAATGGCATACTAGTAATTGTGGATTTATTACCAGGGCCGCGTCTATCCCTAGTGCTAGATAGCAGCCCTTTTTTAATGATAATTTGCTTTTATATCGAGAAATTACGTACCGCTCCATTAAAGGTTATACAAGCTCGTCTATATACTTTATTTCTACTTAAATTAAAGATTAATCTAGCTTTTGATATGATGGCATACTGCTAACAATCTCAAACGCCAGCAATTCAGTAAACTTACTTATATTAACTCAATTTGGTAGTAAAAAGTAGCGGAAACAACTCATTAGTAGAAAAAGGCGGATAAGCCAATCTTACACGCTTTTTTTCTTATCCATAAAAGCCTTATTGCACTATTTACTGTAGCAACAAGCTTTTGAGGAATGGGGAATCAGTAGTAATGGATAATATTTACCAGATACTACATACTAAAAAACCAATCCACTACTTATAGCGATCCAATTTAAATAATCAACCCCACCCTAGCCCTCTCCTTGGTAAGGGGAGGGTTGGGAGGGGTTTAGTTGTTCGCAATTTATTTAGGATCGCTATAGTACCTACTACCCCATCGACATAAATCTAATTTTTGGATTGCCTAAAAAATATATCTTTTGAGAGAAGTATTATTAAAAATAATACCGTTGTAGCCAGCGCTACACCTGCTCGGATTAGTCCGCATTAAAAATAAAGCATCGCTAATATAAAAAAGGTTTGTTTTCACAAGCCACTGACAAACTTAAATAAAGGAACTCTTCACATATGATAGACGTAGCAGAAAAACAGTCTCCTCATCATATCGTAATTGTCGGTGGCGGCTTTGGCGGACTTTATGCTGCCCAAGCACTTTGCCGTGCCTCCGTGAAAGTAACTTTAGTCGATCGACGCAACTTTCATTTGTTTCAACCACTACTTTATCAAGTAGCAACGGGGAGCTTGTCGCCTGCGGATATTTCTTCTCCTCTTCGTGCTGTATTGAGTAAAAACGAGAATACAAAAGTTTTACTGGCAGAAGTAAAAGATATTGACCCCCAAGAGCAGAAAGTAATTACTAATAGTGGCGAGTTGACTTATGATAGTTTAATTATTGCCACTGGCGTCAGCCACCACTATTTTGGTAATGACGGCTGGGAAAGAGTTGCACCGGGCTTGAAAACGATCGAAAATGCCCTAGAAATTCGGCGGCGCATTTTTTTAGCCTTTGAAGCGGCAGAAAAAGAACCAGATTTAGAAAAACGCCGTGCTTGGTTGACTTTCGTGATTGTGGGAGGAGGGCCGACGGGTGTAGAATTAGCAGGTGCGATCGCAGAACTTGCCTACAGCACCCTCAAAAAAGATTTCCGCGACATCGACACCACCGAAACCAAAATTTTGTTACTAGAAGGAATGGATCGCATTTTGCCTCCTTATCCGCCAGAACTATCAGAAAAAGCCGAAAAATCCCTGCAAAAATTAGGCGTTACCGTCCAAACAAAAACCCTTGTTACTAATATTGATGACAACATAGTAACCATGAAGCAAGGGGATAATATCGAACAAATTCCCGCCCGCACGATATTATGGGCGGCTGGCGTAAAAGCTTCCCCGATGGGAAAAGTGTTAGCCCAACGCACGGGGGTAGAACTAGACAGAGTAGGGCGCGTCGTAGTCGAATCCGACTTGAGTATAGCGGGTTATCCCAATATTTTTGTCATCGGGGATTTAGCGAACTTTTCCCATCAAAATGGGAAACCGCTACCAGGAATTGCTTCGGTAGCGATGAAACAAGGAGAATATGTCGCCAAATTAATCAAACAGCGCCTTTCCGAACAAACTATTCCCGCCTTTCATTATGTTGATACTGGTAGTTTAGCCGTGATTGGTAGAAATGCGGCGGTTGTTAACTTGGGCTACGTAAAATTATCCGGTTTTATAGCTTGGCTGATTTGGGTATTCGTTCACATTTACTATTTGATTGAATTTGACAACAAATTAGTCGTGATGATTCAATGGGCGTGGAATTATTTCACCCGCAAACGAGGTGCGCGTTTGATTACAGGTGACGAATCAATTGGTAGGGTGGGAGTTGATGCCCAAGGAGATTATTATGCACCAACTCAAAGTAAATCTCCTGTAAAAGTTTAGCGATTTGAAATTGAAGATTTTAGGTTTATAGACGGATGAAGTACAGAAAAACATGGTTTTTTGAAGAAAGCGGGTTTTTCTGTACTTTCTTTATTTGAAAATTTCTGAAAATAAGTAAAAACCCCGGCTTTTACCGGGGCGAGGCTGGGAGAATTCCGAAATGTTTAGATGCCAATCACTGAGATAAAAAACTTTTAAATCTTTAGCTAATACCAAATGCGGTTAAGACTAATACGCTAACGAACAAAATAGCGGTTGCACCTTGCAGAAGATAACGCTGTTGTTGTTCTGGTGAAGGGTACTGTGCGTAGTAGATGGGAGGTTCAACTGCGTAGTTGTTCAGAATGCCTTTTTCGTCGATCGTATACATTTTTTTTCCTCGCTCTGTCGCTCTGTTACTCTCTGTAAACTAATGTAACGATATATTTACAAAGTGTCAACATTTTTATGGCTTTATGATATAGGCATTGTTTCTACAGTTCATAGGCTAGGGTAATAGGTTCCACCTAACCTGCCTTCCCTACCCTCGTAGGCAGGGTTACTTCATTGTGAACAGAGAAAATTTAATAGATGGGGGGATGGGGAGGTGGGGGAAAGAGATCCAACCTACGAAAACCCCAATTTTATGCAAATCCTGAGTAGTATTGCATACCATCCTACTTATTAAGTCTTGTTCGAGGAATTTCCGGGTTTTATGCCACGCAAACGAACTAGTGAAAATGGCCTATTTTTTCCAGGCTGTGTTTACCTAGATAGGAACGAATTTATGAGCGGGAGCATAGGTAATTTCTTGGACTGCGTTGATTTGACTTTTGCAGATGAGGCAAGCAAACAAGAGTTTGCCACCTTTAAAAGACAATATCCTTGGGCTACCTATACGGAATGGTGGAACTACCTGGCGCATCTCAAATCTGGTGGGGCGTTACCTAATCCGATGAATACACAAGATTGGGCCAACAGACGCACTGCCTACGGCGTGATTAATCCGCCTGCAAATCCACCTAAACCTGCTTCACCTTCTGAAACAAAGCCTGCAACTCCTACATATCCATCAACACCACCGATATCTCCGCCAACTGTACGGTGAGCGGTGCGATCGCAGAAAATACCCCTCTTTTGTCACTTTCAACAGAAAATATTCTAAAACTCTTGCCCCATATAGATTCTGTCATTCCTTATAGGAATGACAGAATCTATCAGAAATTCAAGGCTGAAATGTCGGTGATACAGTAACTTCAAACCAACGGAAAGATTTTACTTCTCCCAAAAGATTCAGGTTCTTCGTAGGGGGATATGGTGGAGAATTCAAAATTCAAAATTAAATTCTTTTTACTTCATCCTTCATCTCAATTTTTCCACTGCATAAACTTAATGTAATCTCCCTCAAACTGTTCGCCTTTCAGCATTCGATGCCAATAAATCCAAGGTAAAACAGTGGTTTTCATCTGCCACATAATCCAGCGTTCTTTGATTGGATTGAGAGGAAAACTACAAACAGGCGTGCCAGTATAACCATTAAATTCGGCCATAATTGTCTTGCCATAGCCAGTGATTAAAGGACAGCAAGTATAGCCATCATACTTATGTAATAAAGGTTTTGAATTGATTAAAGCTAGTAAATTTTCTGCTACGATCGGTGCTTGTTTGCGTGCTGCTGCTGCCGTTTTGGAAGTTGGTAATGCAGAAGCATCTCCTAAGCTAAATACGTTGGCATATCGATTGTGTTGAAGGGTGTATTTATCCACATCTACCCAACCGTAGGGGCTATCCGGTACTGCTAAAGGACTTTGTTTAATAAAATCAGGAGCGCTTTGGGGCGGTGCGACGTGAATCATTTCATATTGGTGAGTGATTTCATCGACAACAACACCTCGATCGTCAAAAATATCGAAAACTGCTTCTTTTGTGGCGGCTTTAATTTCTTTCAAGTCGTGCCGAAACTTAACATCGATTTCCCGTTCTTTGACGACTTTATCTAATAATTCCGAATATTCTGGAACCGCAAACATTTTAGTGGCTGGGGTGAAAAACATCACGTTCGTGCGCTGGCGAACTCCCGTTTTGCGGAAGGTGTCATCTGCCATATACATGACTTTTTGCGGCGCACCACCACATTTAACTGGCGTGTTGGGAAAGGTGAATAAGGCATTGCCACCGGAGAAATTTTTAATTAATTCCCATGTATAAGATGGGTATTGAGGAGAATAGTTACTGGTAACGCCATTTTTGCCTAGTGCTTCGGGCAGTCCTTTAATTAAATGCCAATCTAATTGAATACCGGGACAAACAATTAAGTAATCATATTTAACTAAGATACCTGTTTTGGTAATCACTGCATTGTTATCCGGATCTAATTTAATCACTCGGTCTTCGATCCATGTAGCTTGTGATGGGATAAAATCTCGTTTATTCCTAACTGTATCTTCAATCTGAAATACTCCGCCGCTTGTCATCGTCCAACCGGGTTGATAATATTGTTTGTTCGATGGCTCGATAATGGCAATATCCAGGGATTTGTTCTTTTTTAATAATAGAGATGCTGTGGTAAGTCCGGCAGATCCGCCTCCTATAAAAACGATTTGGTGGCGTAATGTTTTGATGATGGCGGGTGTTTCGGATAAAGCGGGTGTTTGAGATAGCATATTTAGTCTTTTTGGATTTGAGGAGGTTGAATCGATCGCGAACTGACAACTAATGGTTTGACTGACTGAGTATATTTACTTGGGCTAGCCGCCAATTTTGCGTTGCTCTTGTCAAATTATAAAAACTATATTACTATATGGCAATATAAGCAATATCAAAATCAAATGAGTAATAGGTGTTTGAAAATGCCACACCGATTTCTCAGGCGATCGCTAGTGCAGAAAATACTAGCGACAGGATTGCATATTTGCGATCGCAAATCCCGTATTTAGTTTTTCCCCCGGAGCTAACGATATGTTATTTCGCCAATTGTACGACAACGAAACCAGCACTTATACTTATTTAATTGCTGACGAAAATACCAAAGAAGCAGCTTTAGTCGATCCGGTAATCGAGCAAGTGGAACGGGATTTGAAATTGATCGAAGAATTGGGATTAACTTTGCGTTATTGTTTGGAAACGCACATTCACGCCGATCACGTTACCGGAACTGGTAAGTTGCGGGAACGCACAAACTGCGAGGGAGTAGTACCGGAAAACGCACAAGCGGCTTGTGCTAATCGGTTTATTAAAGATGGAGAAGTTATTCAACTAGGGGATATTGAAATAAAAGCGATCGCAACTTTAGGGCACACCGACAGCCATATGTCTTATTTGGTGAATCAAGACAGAGTGCTGACAGGAGATTCTCTATTTATTCGCGGTTGTGGAAGGACGGATTTCCAAAGCGGTAATGCCGGTTTGATGTACGATCACGTAACAGAAAAATTATTTACACTTCCCGATGAAACATTAGTTTATCCGGGTCACGATTATCGAGGACATTTGGTATCTACAATTAGCGAAGAAAAGCAATATAATCCTCGGTTTTTAGGTAAAGATAGAGCAAGTTTTATCGAACAAATGAATAACCTGAATTTGCCGAATCCTAAGAAGATTGCCGAAGCAGTACCCGCTAACCAAAAATGTGGAAATGTTCCAGCAATGGCAGAAGTTTGAAGAAGAATTCTCCAAGTCAGAATTCAGGAATCAGAATCAATCAGTAACACTCCTGTTTAATTGGAGAATTTACGGCGAATGATTCCTGAATTCTCTTTGATAATTGCAGCCATTTCAATAATTAATAAACGGGCTTCGATCTACCTTGGCAATTAGCTGAATATTTTGATTAACTGAAATGTTTGATAAAAAAAGGATATTTACGCGGTCTCAAAAGCAAACTTGGTTGGATCGCTGGAGTAATTTTTTTCCGATTTTGGATTGGGGTTTACATTATCAGCAACAATATTTTCCTGGTGATTTAACTGCCGGAATCGTGGTTGGTACGGTGTTGATTCCCCAAGCAATGGCGTATGCTTTGTTAGCGGGTTTACCTCCTCAAATTGGCTTGTATGCTAGTATTTTACCGCCAGTTGTTTATGCTTTTCTCGGTACCAGTCGTCTGATTTCCGTTGCACCTGTAGCGTTGGATTCCTTGATGGTAGCAGCAGCAGTTGCACCTCTAGCGGCTGAAAATACGCCAGAATATTTAGGATTAGCATTATTGCTGGCGTTAATGATTGGTGCGATCGACATTTTAATGGGTGTCTTTCGGTTAGGGTTTTTGGTGAATTTTCTCAGTCAAGCGGTAATTTCTGGCTTTATCAGCGCTGCTGCGATCGTGATTGCTTTTAGTCAAGTTAAACATTTGCTAGGATTGAAAATTCCCCAAACAGAATCTTTTATTAAGTTATTAATTTATCTTTTTCAAGGGATTGCAGCGATTAATTTAGTTACGCTGATATTGGGTATTTTAAGTATCTTGATGTTAGTTTATTTTCCGAAATGGTTGGCAAAACAACTCAAAAAACAGGGATTTCACGAGTTAACAATTATGCCACTTACTAAAAGTGCGCCGCTGCTTTTGGTAATTACCAGTTCGTTGCTAGTTAGGGTTTTTCACCTGGATCGAATTGCTGGAGTAAAAGTAGTTGGCGACATTCCGAAAGGCTTACCATCTCTCACGTTTCCTCATCTTGATGGAAATGCTATATTTACATTACTCCCGGCAGCTTTAGCAATTAGCTTTGTCGGTTTCATGGAAGCCTATTCAGTTGGTAAATTTTTGGCTAGTAAGAAACGACAAAAAGTTGATGCAAATCAGGAATTTATTGCTTTGGGGGCAGCAAACATTAGTGCGGCTTTTACGGGGGGATATCCGATTACGGGAGGGTTGAGTCGATCGAGCGTGAACTTTTCAGCTAATGCCAATACTCCTTTAGCATCGATAATTACTTCAGCCATCATTGCACTTACTGTCATGTTTTTGACGCCGTTGTTTTACTTTTTACCACAAGCTTGTTTAGCGGCAATTATCGTGATGGCAGTGAGTAATTTGTTCGACGTAGCAACGCTGAAACGCTTGTGGCTGTATAATAAGGCGGATGCGATCGCATGGCTGGCTGCATTTTTTGCCGTCCTCATCACCAGCGTAGAAAAAGGGATTTTGTTCGGTGCAGCAGTATCAATTATATTACATTTATGGCGTACCAGCAAACCACATATTGCGATTGTTGGTAGAGTAGGAAACACCGAGCATTTTCGCAATGTTTTGCGCCATGATGTTAAAACTTGTCCTCATGTTTTAGCCGTTCGAGTTGACGCCAGCCTTTATTTTGTAAATACTAAATATTTGGAAGATTACTTGCTCAAAGCAGTCAGCGATCGTCCAGATGTAAAATACTTATTACTGATATGTAGTGCAGTAAATTCCATCGATGGCAGTGCCTTAGAAACTCTAAAAAGTTTGATTCTTGATTTAAAGACAAGAGGAATTGAATTTTATATGTCTGAAGTTAAAGGCCCAGTGATGGATGGATTGCTAAAAATTGGATTTTTTGAAGAAATAGGCAAAGATAATATTTTCCTTACTACCGATCAAGCAATGCGTTTTTTGGAATGTGTATAATAACTATTCTAGAAACCCGGTTTCTTGAAGAAACCGGGTTTCTGAACATCGCAACGAAAGCTGAAATAAATTGTAGGTTGGGGTGAAAAATGAAACCCAATTTACGCTTTAATGAAAGAATTTTTTAGGGTGCATCAGAGGCGAAATCTTTTGGCGAAAAACCATCTGTTTAAGGTCTGATGCACCCTACTTTATACGATAGGAAACCGGGTTTCTTATTCCACCCAATATTAAAAGATTCGTTAAATTTTGCCAAATTAACCAGCTTTGTGCAATACCTAAAATGGAAAATTATCACAAAATTGCTAAAACACTCTGATAGAATCAAGGGAGAAAAAGCAGATAACCTAGAGTTAGCGATCGCATCCTATACCGCCGCCTTGGAAGTTCGCATTCGCCAAGCTTAGTTAATGAATGCTTTTATTCCGTAATATAAAAGATGGTGCAAAGCCTTTTGCATCACCTTAGCATTGGGCGGCGTTTCGTGCCATAGATGAATAGGAGTTTAAATTTATGTCTTTTGACGAACAAAATCTGGAAGCATTTATCGAATTATTAAATGATAAGCGATCGTCGTTATTTTCGGCGCGAGATCGGGCTGATTTGGCTGAGTTAATCGCGCCTTTACCTGATGATATCGAAAAATTGTCGATCGCGATCGCATCTTGGTATGAAAAACGCCCAAAAATCCTCGACGCACAACTCGATTTAATCAACAAAAACTTGACTTCCCAAAGAGTTCCCGGTAGTACCAGTGGTAATATCAAACTTCCCGAAACAGAACTCAATAAAGAAGTTCTCAGAAACGCCATTCAACAAAGTTCTCAGATTAGAAAGCCTCCCTCACCTCCGACTCAAAAATGATCGATATCCTTCCGACTACCACCGTCGCTAATCCCAAATTTACCAAACATCATCTAGATAAGAAAGTTAAGCAAAAAAAGTAGGCTGCTGACTGAGACGATTTTGGATTTTCCCAAAACCAGTCTGGAAGCGAGATATTGGCACTTTTCACGCGCGTAGTGCAAAATGTAAAAATAATAACTGATACAAGCAATTAACCTTGTATGTCATCCCCATTAGGATATAGTTCTGACCTCGATCCCCCCATTGAGTCAGAAGATCCGACCCAGCAGTCTCTCAGAGATCGTCAATTGCGGATGTTGTTTGAGATAGCTTTGGATGCGATCGCGATCCTGGACGATCGAGGGCGTTACCTAGATGTCAACCCCGCCGCCTGCCAATTATTTGGCTTACAGAGAGATGAACTCCTGGGACGCTGCATCTCTGAGTTTGCGGAACCTGGGTATGATTTCCCAGCCGCATGGCAAGAATTTCTACAACAGGAAAAAGCGCGGGGCGATTTTCGCTTGGTGCGGACTGATGGGGAAATCCGCATTGTGGAATACGCCGCAACAGCAAACTTTTTACCCGATCGCCATCTTTCCGTAATGCGAGATGTTACAGAACGCAAACAAGCACAGGCGCAAGTCGAAAAACTTACCCGTCAACTTGCACAAACCCAAGCTAAATTACAAGAGGCAGGCATTGAACCCCCGTGCATAACTACCCCCTCAGAGAGTAATCCCTTAGAGCAAATTGCCCGCCACATTCCTGGAGTTATTTATCAGTTTCGGATGCGTCCTGATGGGACTTTCCATTTTCCCTACGCCAGCGAAGGGGTGCGAGAGATTTATGGCGTTTCCCCAGAAGAAGTGCGCGAGGATACTTCTAAAGTGTTTGCAATTATTCATTCCGAAGATCTCGATCGCCTCAATCAATCCATTCTCGAATCTGCCGAACACCTTACCCCTTGGTATTGCGAATATCGAGTTTGCTTACCCGATGGACGGATGCTGTGGTTAGTCGGTGATGCTACGCCCCAGCGAGAACCAGATGGCAGTACCCTTTGGCATGGCTATATTCGGGATATCACAGACAGCAAAAAGGCTGAAGCTTACAATCAACGCTTGCTTGCCATTCTCGAAAGCACATCAGATTTAGTCGGAACTGCCGATTTAACGGGTAAAGCTTTGTATCTCAATCAAGCTTGGCGAAATCTGTTTGATAATAATGAAGATACGATCGCCAATGTGGAAATATCTACATCTCATCCCAAGTGGGCTTTAGATATTATCTTCAATCAGGGCTTGCCGGAAGCAGCACGTTCCGGCATTTGGCGCGGCGAGACAGCAATAGTAGATCGAACAGGACACGAAGTCCCTGTTTCTCAAGTAATCCTAGCTCACAAATCAGCTGAAGGAAAAGTCGAATACTTTTCCACGATCCTGCGAGATATTACAGAAAGTAAAGTCACAGAACTCGCTCTCCGCAATTCCCTAAAACAATTATCAGATATTAAATTTGCTTTGGATCGAGCCGCGCTCAAATTAATCGAAACTACCCAGCTACAACAAGCAATTTTAGACAGCGCTAATTACACTATTATTTCAACCGATACAAATGGTATTATCAAAACTTTTAATGCGGCTGCCCAAAGATTATTGGGATATTCATCAGCAGAAGTAGTAGACAAACTTACACCAGCAATTATTCACGATTTTGAAGAAATTAAACAACGCGCCACCGAACTAACCGCAGAACTCGGTCAACCGATTACACCGGGGTTTGAGGTATTTGTTGCTAAGGCACGTTTGGGAATAGTTGACGAATATGAATGGTCTTATATTCGGAAAGATGGTTCTCGATTTCCCGTGCAACTTTCTGTCACGGCTTTACGCGATCGCGACGGAAAAATTACCGGATTTTTGGGTATAGGACAAGATATCACCGATCGCAAAGAAGCCGAAAAGAAACTACGTCAAAACGAACTAAAGTATCATCAAATTCTCGATGCAATTACAGATATGGTGCTGGTTAAAGGGCCTCAATCTCGCATTGTGTGGGCAAACAAGGCATTTCGAGACTATTACGGCTTGACTAACGACGAACTGAAAGATATGATTGATGCTCCGTTTAACGAACCAGATTATACGCTGCAATACATTCGTGATGATGCTTACGTGTTTGAAACTGGGCAATCCCTGGAAATTGAAGAACCTGTTACCCGTTATGATGGCAAGGTGCAGATATTCAACACCATTAAATCAGTAATTCGCAACGAAACGGGCGAGAAAATCTTAACAGTGGGCGTATCTCGCGATATTAGCGATCGCAAATGTGCTGAAGTAGAGCTAATCCAGGCTCAAGCAGAACTAAAAGAGGCAGAGAAATTTCTCCGCAGTATTTATGAAGGAGTCGGCTGTCTCATTTTTGTTGTTGATGTCACTGAGAATAGAGAAATCCTTTATTCAGGTTGGAGCCTTTCAGCTGAAAAGGCAACTGCAACCGCCGCAGCAGACATAATTGGCAAAACTCCAGAATTTGTTTTTGGGCTGACTGAAGGAGCCGCCGTGCGTCAAAAATATTTGCGGTGTATTGAATCTGGAACTTCTATTACTTATGAAGAATGTATCATTTTGAACGATCGAGCAACTTGGTGCTTAACAACACTGAACCCCATCAAAAATAGTGAAAATAAGATTTCGCGAATTGTCGGAACATCCATTGATATTAGCGATCGCAAACGTCAAGAACAAGCTCTCCTCTTAATTGTCGAAGGTACGGCAGCAAAAACAGGCGAAGAATTCTTCAAAAGTTGCGTCCAATATCTCGCCCAAGTATTACAAGTGCGTTATGCTTCGATCGCTGAATTTGTTGACGCAGAAAAGTCGATCGCCAAAACTCTAGCATTTTGGGCTGGAGACGACTTTGCCGATAATTTTACTTACAATCTAGCCGGGACTCCCTGTAAAAATGTTGCGAGTAACATCGAGGTTTGTCGATACGAAAATTCCGTGCAGCGCTTGTTCCCTGAAGACGACTATTTAGTCGATCTTCAAGCCGAAAGTTATGCTGGTTTGTCAATTATAGATGCTGATGGTAATCATTTGGGATTGCTGGCAGTTCTAGACACTAAGCCGATGGTAAGAGATTTAGAAATGCAATCAGCTATCTTGAGAATATTTGCCACTCGTGCTGGTGCTGAACTTGAGCGGATAAAGGCAGAAGCAGCCGTCCGTAAATCAGAAATTCAACTGCGGCTGCAATCTGAAGAATTAGAAAAAACTATCAAAAAATTGCAAAATACTCAAACTCAATTAATTCAAGCGGAAAAAATGTCAAGCTTGGGCCAATTAGTAGCTGGAATTGCCCATGAAATTAATAACCCCGTGAGTTTTATTTATAGCAATATTCAACCGGCTGCTGATTATGCTAATGATTTAATTAAGTTAATTCACCTTTACCAAAAACATTATCATAATCCACCCCAGGCGATTGCTAATTTGACAGAAGATATGGACTTTGATTATCTGGTAAATGATTTTTCTAAGTTGTTGGAATCGATGAAAAATGGTGCTACGCGCATTCGCGATATTGTCAAGTCTCTGCGGACGTTTTCCCGTTTAGACGAAGCTGATTTGAAAGAAATAGATATTCACGAAAATATCGAAAGTACCTTGGAGATTTTACAAAATCGCTTGAATGGTCGAGCGGTAAAACCAGAAATTAATGTCACCAAAAATTATGGGAAATTACCCCCGATCGAATGTTATGGCGGTTTATTAAATCAGGTATTTATGAACTTGTTAGTAAATGCGATCGATGCGATCGAACAACGGCGACAAAGCCTAGAAAATACGGAAAAATTAGATTATATTGGTACGATCGCAATTACGACTTGTATTACTTCTGAAGATCTGGTTACGATCTCCATTCACGATAATGGTTGTGGAATGGCTACCCAAGTTAAAGAAAAAATATTTAATCCCTTTTTTACGACTAAACCTGTCGGTAAAGGTACGGGTATGGGCTTAGCAATTAGCTATCAAATTATCACGGAAAATCATCAAGGTCATTTGCAGTGTTTTTCTACCCTTGGCAAAGGCACTGAGTTTAGAATTGAGTTGCCAGTTCGTAACCATCAATGATGTCAGCAATAATTGCTTAGAGTTACAGCAACCGTCAAGGCGGTTAAGGCATTAATTATTAATTGCACCAAACTCTCACTCCTAGTCCCTTCTTCCCCTAGCCCCTAGTTATACACTCCAGAAACTTAGTTTCTTAAAGAAACCGGGTTTCTCTGTATATCAGAAGGCTATAAGTATTTTTGCTTATTTTTTACCAACTTAACTATTCTCTGAAATTTTCCTTCGGATGTAGTTTTCCTATTACGCCGTTATTTCAGCAATTTTAGAGCTTGATCCCCGTAAGTTGGGGTTGGGAGATCGATCGCAATTAATTTACATTTCTTTAATTGACAATATAACTAAATGGTCATATAATTAATTGCATAGACAAACAGCCTCACCTCAGACGCTCAAATGGCGGGATGTACCTATGGGCAAACTATTTAACGAACTTAAACAAGACCTTTTATACCAGCATGGCATGAATGCCTGCCTGAACTGCGGCGTGTGCACAGCAGTTTGTCCGGCGGCAGAGTTCAGTGAATACTCTCCCAGAGAAGTCATGAACATTTGCCAATCAGAAGATGACGAACAGATTGAAGAATTACTCAAATCAGACAAAATTTGGTTTTGCGGGCAATGTTTTTCTTGTAAAACACGCTGTCCGAGAGGCAACAGTACCGCCTCAGTTATTCTTGCCCTGCGCCGACTTTCCGTTCTTCACGGTTACTTTGCCGAATCAGAAAAAGGCAGACAGCAATTATTTGCCAAGCGAGTATTTGGGGAAAACGTATTAAAAAGAGGCTATACATTGTTAGCAGAAAATATCAGCCCTGCCCATTTTTCCGAACTCGGTGAAAACTGGGAATACTATTACGAACATCGCGAAGAAATGCGGGAATGGTGGGATGTGCCGATGAATCTGGAAAACAGCCCAGGTTCCCATCGAGTTATTCCCGAAAAAGACATGGAAGAACTGCGAGCAATTTATAAAGCAACCGGTGCGATCGAATTAATGGATGCCGTAGAAAAAGGCATGGAAAAGAAACTAGGGAGCAAAAAAGAAGTCGAAAAATACTGGCAAAATTGGGTCGAAACCGCCGATAGCAGAAATTACGAAATCAAAGAAAACAAATAAGGAAAAAACATCATGAAAGTAGCCAGAGAAAATATCGCTTGGGAAAAACACCAAAAGCAAGTTCCAACAGTAGATGACGAAGGCGGAAAATTGTGGGGATGCTTCCGTAGTTGCTTCCTCCAAAGTGCCGCGCCATATACCGAAGGCATTGCCTATAAGATTTTGAAAAATGATTTAGGCATGGAACTGCGGGAAGCACCCGGACATACTTCCTGTGGGGCAATTGGCTATCACGGAGATGTATCAAATATCGAAACCCAAATGGTAGTTGCCGCCAGAAACTTTTCCCTTGCCCATCATGAATTAGGTGTTGATAATCTCTTCTCATTTTGTGTCACATCCTTTGCCAATTACACCGAAATGATTAAACTCTGGGAAGAAGAACCAGAGTTGCGAGAATACACCGAAAAAACTTTAAAAGAAACCACAGGACGAGAATTTTGGGTTCCCCACGTTTCCGGCGGCAGACCTTCAGTTGTTCATGCTTCCGATGTATTTTTTGCCAATCGACATAAACTAGCAGCCAAAGCAAAATATAGCCTGAAAGGAATCAAAGCAGTCGATCATATTGGATGCCACTACGGAAAAATCTTTCCCGGCGAGTGCATGGGTGGGGCTGAATTTCCACAAGTTTTAGTAGGATTATTAGAAGCTTTTGGTGCAGAAATTGTTGATTATCCAGAACGCAGACATTGCTGCGGCATGGGTTTCCGGCAATGTGCGTTTCCAGAAAACCGAGACTACACCGCCAGCAGCGTTTACAAGAAAATGAAAAGTCTCAAAGAAGCGCACCCAGATTGTAACTTAATCCTCACCAATTGTCCAGGTTGCACAGTATTTTTAGATGCCGAACAAGGAACAATTAAAGAAGTTTTAGAAGAAGAATTTAACGTCAGCGTTTTGGATTACGCACAATTGACCGGATTAATGTTAGGATATGACCCCTTCAAAGACTGCGGACTGAATGCCAAATTCGTTGCAATCGAACCTTTGCTAGATAAAATCGGCATTCCTTACGACAAATCCAAAACTCCCGAACAACGCCGAAGACCATTTTAAACAACAAACCAAAACGCAGAAAAATAAAAATCAAATTTATCTGATCTGCGTACCCTGCGGGAAGGCTACGCCAACATCTGCGTTTATCTGCGGTAAAAAAAAATCAACAAACAAACTTCAAGGCAAAAACAATGAACAAAAAAGTAGTCGTTATCGGTGGTGGCCCTGCTGGAATGGCAGCAGCCGGAAAACTGCAATACTTTGGATATGATGTAGTTTTGATTGAAAAAAAATCCCAAGTAGGAGGGCATTTAAACAAGTGGTATAAGGTATTTCCTGACTTTACCGATGCTTCGGAAATCATCGCCAATTTAAAGGAAAGCTTGGGGAGAACCCGAATTTTAAATAATGCGACAGTAACTCGCATTGAAGGATCAGCACCTAACTTTAAAGTAACTGTATCGACGGGTGAAGAAATTGATGCTGGGGCGATTTTAGTAGCAACTGGCTTTAAGCATTTCGATGCTGCATTTAAAGAAGAATATGGATATGGAATTTACGATAATTGCATCACTTCCGTAGAATTGGATGCTATGCTGAAGGCGCAAAGCGTGAAAACCAGAAACGGGAAAGCGCCGAAAAAAGTAGCAATGGTGCATTGTGTTGGTTCTCGCGATGAAAAAGTAAATAATAATTACTGTTCGCGAGTTTGTTGTACCAATGCAATTAAAGTTGCGATCGAGATTAAAGAACAAAACCCCGACTGTGAAATTTACTGCCTTTATATGGATATTCGGGTATTCGGTCGCGGTTATGAAGAATTGTACAGAACATCCCAAGAAAAGTTTGGCGTACAATTTCTCAGAGGTCGCCTTTCGGAAGCTGGAGAGAAAAATGATGGCAGCTTATTGTTGCGCTTAGAAGATACTTTAACAGCAAAACCGATGCGGTTAACCGTTGACCTTTTGGTTTTGATGGTGGGAATGGAAGGTAATGCCGAATTAGCAGAAGTTGCAGGTTTAAGTGTTGGTTGCGATCGCTTTTACGCCACTGCACATCAACAATACTCCAATAATGCTTCGCCCAGGACAGGTATTTTTCTTGCAGGTACGGCAACTGGGCCAAAAGCCATTGTCGAATCGATCACCGATGGACGATCGGCAGCAGCAGAAATAGCCAGTTTTTTAGCCAACAATCAATTGTTTAACTCATCTCTAATATCATCCCCAATTCCATTAATTGTGTAAAACCTTTCTATCAAATATCTGTGTATCCCACAGTAAGGCAAGAGCCTACATCTGTGTTCATCTGTGTTCATCTGTGTTTCATCTGTGGTAAAAAATCACCCATGATTCCAGTGAAAACCCCAAATATTACCAAACAAAAATACCTTAAACAAGGTTAAAAGCAATGTTATCTAAAAACAAAAAGTTTTTATTTGGGCTGAAAGTCGATCGCCAACTTGACGGCGATAAAATGAATCGAGAATTTCTCGATAAAGTGATTGCCGAAGGTGGAGAAGGTGCTGCGATCGCAAGTTGTATGCAGTGCGGTACCTGTAGCGGTGGCTGTACCAATATTGACTTAATGGATATGTCACCCAGAACCCTCGTTTTAATGGTACAGCGAGGAGAATGGGAAAAGGTACTGAAAAGTAACACCCTCTGGCTATGTACTTCTTGCTACACCTGTACCTCTCGCTGTCCCCGTGGCGTGCGTCCCTCCGACGTGATCGAAGCGGTAAAAGCGATCGCAATTCGCCAAGGAATCGAAAATGACTCTACCCGATTCAATCAAATATTTGTTGAACTGGTCGAGAAAAGAGGCATTTTATTTGAACCAGAATTAATGCAGAAATATGGCGGTTTACAAGCCATGCTCGATCAAGCAAAATTGGGCATTCAATTAACCCTCAAAGGCAAAATGTCGCCATTACCAGCCAAAATCAAAGACCCCAAAACATTCAGCGAAGCATTAGAAAAGGCAGGTCAAAAATGAAATATTCTTACTATCCCGGATGCAGCCTTCATACCACTGCCAAAGAGTTCGATATGTCAACCAAAGTGGTAATGGAAGAATTAGGAATTGAGCTAAAAGAACTCAATGATTGGTCTTGTTGTGGCGGTTCCGTTGCAGCGGGAGTTTCCCACGATGTTGGGATGGCAATGGCAGCGAGAAATGTTGCTTTAGCACAAAAGGAAAATCTCGACCTTTTAGCCTCTTGTTCCGGTTGTTATAACAAGTCAGCTAGAGCATTAAAAGCATTAGATAACGAAACCGAAAAAGACAGAATCAATGCCATTCTTTCCGATATGGGAATATCGGTTTCTGACTACAACATTCGAGTTAGAAATGTGGTAGATGTCTTAGCTAACGATGTCGATATTTCCACTCACATCAAAAAGCCTTTAACAGGTTTGAAAGTTGCTTGTTATTATGGTTGTTTGTTAACTCGACCCGCAGATATCACAGGTTGGGATTCTCCCATTTTCCCAATGTCAATGGATAAATTAGCTCAAATTTGTGGCGCGGAAGTCGTTGATTTCCGATCGAAAACCAAGTGTTGTGGAGGCCCGATTTTGGTATCAAAGCAAGATGTGGCTTTTGATTTAACTAAAAAACTATTAGATGAAGCAAAATCTCTGGGTGCAGATTGCATTGTGTTAGCTTGTCCTTTGTGTGCAACTAACCTGGAATTAAGGCAACCTGATATTGAGAAAAAGTATAATGTTTCTTACAATTTACCAATTCTCTATATCACCGAAATCATCGGATTGGCTTTAGGAATTAAGCCTGGGAAATTAGGGCTTAATAAGCATATTGTTTCACCAAAAGCCGTTTTGGATAAATTAGCGAATTGTTGGGCGGTAGCAGTTAGTTAAATGCCATTCTGTATGGCTTGCTATTCTCATTTTGCGATCGCCTTTATCATCCTAAGTTTTGCAGAGTTGGGATTAGGTTAGGAAAGTGCGATCGCAAGTCTTCGCATTTAGCCCACAGTTCTATTCTGTTAGCTGCATAGTGTTATTAAACTGCTGGCGCTGTGCAACTTGGATTAGCATTCTCAAGGCATCATTCACTGCGATATCATTAGGAAAAGCTCTGGCAACATCGGGATCTAAAAGCACTAAGTTAGTTACTGCATGATATCGCTCAACATATTTTCCTCTCACACCTCCCTGCATCTGAGAAAAATCATATTCTGAACGTAATTCGTCTTCCATTTCGTTCTCAATTTCCTTGTTCATAGAATTTCCTCTCCTGGCGGGTAGCTTTTCGGGCGCTGATAATTCTTACCTTTTCTGCTCGATCGGTATGTACACAACTATATAATAGAGAGATGTAACTGACCTACCGACCCGATACATGGTTTCACCAGAATTACTTACTACTATACAAGGGCTTACCCGTGCAGATAAGCTCTACATTATGCAGGTTTTGATTTCTGAACTAGCCCAACAAGAAACAGATCTAATCAAACCTGAACAATCCTATCCTGTTTGGTCGCCTTACGATGCGTTTGAAGCAGCAAATACTATGCTCAAAGTGCTGCAAGATAGCAAAATAGAAGACAATGAGTAACGCTGAACGATATCCTTTTATCTGTGCTGACACTTCACTGGGCGAAGCTGGCTTTCGTCCATATTTACCTATTACTTTGGTTTATCAAAAAAGGTCTATTAAAACATCTGGTTTGCTAGACACAGGAGCAACAGTTAATGTACTGCCTTATCAAATAGGTGTCGATTTGGGATATGATTGGGAGCGACAAACAACTGCTTTAAATCTGACGGGAAACTTAGCTCAGTATGAGGCGCGTGTAGTGATTCTTCGAGTAGCGATCGGACAATTTGAACCCGTACAACAGGTGTTTGCCTGGACTCAAGCTACTACAGTACCGTTAATTCTAGGGCAAGTCAACTTTTTTATGGAGTTTAACGTTTGTTTTTAGCGATCGCAGTTATATTTTGAAGTCAATCCAAAAGCAAAAACTTCCAATGAATGATGCGATCAAAGTTTGCTAATAGAATGCTTCTTTATGCCATAGCTATTTCAGGCATTTTGTCAGGAGATGCTGGCTCAAAATGCAACACCATAATTTGCTCTGGGCGTAGACCCATAGACTCGTATGTGCGTCCATTGCGATCGCTAAATTCCACTTCAAATGCTGCGCCACCAGCCAAAATATCAACTACTGTACCGACTTGACCACGCCACAGGTTATATTCAGGAAGATCGACAGTCAGGGCTACTACATCAAGCAACTTAATTGTATTGGTCGTCATCTCGTATCACCCCTAATCCCCTCTTCTATAATTGCTCAAAAATTCCTGTCCAGTTTTACTTAATCTACCTGGTGGAGTTTCGTTAATAGGTCGAGCAAGATTTTGAAATTTTGATACATTATCCCAAATAGACTCAACCAGCCCAAGCCTTCTGAGTTTTTTGAGAATTTCATTGGCTTTACCCCAATCAATTTGCAAATCTTTTACTAAATAATCAATTGAGTATTCAGCCGGAGCTTTAGACGCTTCAAAAGGGTTTTCTTTTTCAAATCTACTGATTGCTTTCAAGGCTTTAATCTCATTCTCGTTCAATGAAAACGTATTATAATTCTGTTTTAGCTCTTGTTGAGAAGCTAGCTTTTGCTCTAGACTCTGAATTTTAGCGCCCATTTCTTGAATTTTCTCGTCTTTCAGCTTAATTCTTTCCTCATTCGTTTCAATTCTATTTTTTTGTATCCAAGAGTTAATAAACCAACCCAAGGCAACCCCAATTATGAAAATAACGAGAAAAGGAATAGGATCATTTTCAATTTTATCTCGTTGACTAAACACAAAATCAGTGATAACTTTGAGCATTAGGATTCCCTATGGTTGTTTAATAAGATTACTCAACAATGATAAAAAGCAAATAAACTAGAATTTACAGCAGAAGATTTAACCAGCCCTTCCGCTGCAACTAAGTTTTTCATTTATTAAGTACAACTTCAAACAGCCATGATATACAGATATCCATTCTGGTAATTTTTTTTATTGCTCCTTGTGTACCTAGCTAGATAGTTTCGACTGTCTCAAAATTTTTTAGCCTTTTCATCAGGCGTTTTAGCTCATCATGCTCGAAATAGTAGCCCATTCGACTTGGCGTTACTGTGGCTACTGGCTTGAAATGCGCTGGCTTAGAGAAGTTGAAGAAATCTTTCACCCACCCTACTACCAGTTGAATCATAGCAGTTGACTCCCAGGTACTTTAACTAAAACCTATTGTTCCTAAATTTGAATTGTGACTAACTATCGTTAATCAGCAAATACTTATGGCTTGTTTAGCCATAACGTTAATTAGCATAAATTATAATTATAACACAAATCACAAATCAGTGCAAAAATATTTTTTTGTTCATAACTACTCACTTTGACCTCTTTTCCCTGCCCAGATAGGTTTTCAGCCCTCTACAAGAAAACATTTCTAAAACTTCACGCCCTTTTCCCCTCCCCAAAAAATCCTTACTCAACTAGGTGACAAACATCACAAAGGAAGGTATTGGATTTGTCCTTCCAATTCTCCTTCTAAGCTACACTCCCAGATAATGAGAATATCGTCTATCACCCTTCCAATTGGAGCATCTACACCAACCTCGATAACTCCTGGCATTGGCAGATTTTGTGCTAACCGTTCATAGGCATACCGTGTAATTGTAGCGACATCGTGGGTCAAAAGTACTCGATTTTCCTGCGCTGCCCATTGCAAAACAGTCGGGTCATCTTCACCTGACAAACCAACGTCTTGGACTCGAACAATATCTATATTTGGGTTTCGTCGTCGCAGTCCTCTAACAATATTATTGTCAAAGTTTTCGTCAGCAAGGAGTTTCAACATAATTCCCGTTCTGCTTTGCGGGCTACCAGTCGATCGCGCAAACCTTGCGGATCAAACCTCGCTCGGTTCATTTGGCGAACTTCTTCCGCTTGTTGCTGACGCTGTTGCAAATATGCTTCCACCTCCTGCTGATGGTTGAGGTAAAACGCAATTGTCGCGTATATATCAGCCAGTTTAAGTGATGGATAGCGATCGCTAATTTCTTCTGGTGTTGCTCCTTGCTGGAATACAGCAACAATAGTATCTAATGTGACGCGGGTTTCGCCTACCCGAACTACGCCATCAGCATCAGTTTTTAGTGGCGCAATCTCAGATTCGATCGCTAGTGTCATAAACAAATTTTGCTGTTTATCTCAATAGTAGCAATATATAGTGCTTTTCATCTGTATGAAGTAAACTTCAGACATCCGGTTTCCCTGTGCGACGTTCAACTGAAAAGGATGGTATCCCACTCATTCCGATTTTGGCTTGATTTCAAATTCCAATTTGGAACGGTAAAAACACACATCAAATTCTAGAAAAAAGTTTGTTTGCCCCAAAATTAATGGTGTATTTTCTCTTTTTACCCAAGCAAATGCCAATTGAACGGAGGGAAAATCGCCTATCCCAGCAGTCGCGAAAAATGGCATTGCTGACTGATGGCTCAAGTTTCCTGATAGCTGGATGATTGCTCTCCTATCATCCCAAACTGCACCTAGCTGGATACCAATTTCGTATGGTAAAACATTCACAGTTGCACCACTGTCTACTAATCCAAGAGCCTCAATAAATCGATTTTCTCGCTGAAGGCGTAGGGGTATGCGTGGTAAACTATCAAACTCGTTTTGAGATGAATCGGTGGTTGAATATTTGAATCGCATATAATCAGGTTGGATCTGTTTGTTTTAATTCCTGCATTAAAACTTGACCTGCACCGAACGCATTATATGGAGTCGGCAAATGATATGTTTTATATGGTTCTAAAGGCGAAATGTCTTCATTAGTATCCAGTTCTTCTGCTAAGATGCGGATCAATTTTATTTTTTCTCCGACAGAAAGTTTCCGAATATCGGGAAGTAACTCGGTAAGTGTCATACTTTATGCCTCATTATGTAGATATAAGCTAATGATAATATTTTTGGCTAGTTTCATCACTAAATAGTCCTGTTTCTCCTCAATATTAGCAATATATAGCATTTTACAGTTAAATGAAGTAAACGCCAGAAACCCGGTTTCTTGAAGAAACCGGGTTTCTAAATTACCTAATTTTCCTTCCTACCGCACTGTTCCCTTCAAAGCTTCTGCATCAATCCCTTTCGTCAAATAAATCCGCGCCAAATGACCGACAATTGATAGTTGCAATGGTAATTTACGCAACTTCTTCACCCACTTAGGTTGAGAAGTACGATCGATCTTCGACATTTGCAAGTTCAAATCGGAACAACGATGCAGGCGATCGTAAAATTCGGGATGTTCCGTATCTAAAACTGATGGGAAAGCACGCGCTGCTGTTTCGTTCGTTTTGCGAATTACTTCGCGATCGAACTCAGTGGCATCAATTCCCAAAATGTCATAAAATTTATACCGTTCGTGAACAGTTAAGGTATGGGTTGCAAATACTGTTAGTAAGAAAAAGCGACTCCATAACCGAGATTGCCAAGTTTTCCAGAGTGAGGGTTGCGATCGCAATAACGCCTTGAAAATATCCCCATGTCGGTTTTCATCTTGGCACCAGCTTTCAAAGTAACGGAATAGGGGATAAAACTGATTTTCTGGATGTTTTTCTAAATGGCGATAAATAATAATGTAACGCCAATAACCAATCTTTTCTGATAGATAAACCGTGTAAATTACCCACTCAATTGGGAAAAATGTATAAACTCGATTTTTAGTCAGTTGACCTAAATCTAATGTACAGCCAAAATCTCCCATTGCTTTATTGAGAAATCCTGCATGACGGGCTTCATCTCGCGCCATCAAATTAAACATTTCCGATAGCAGAGGACTGCGTTCTTTTAATTTGCGCGATAGTTCTTTAAATAACAAAAAGCCAGAAAACTCGGAAACGCAAGATCTCTCTAAATAATCAATAAATGCTTGTCGCGCTTCGCCAGTTAGATTATCCCAAGATTGATTGAAAGCCTCATCCCTTACAAAATGGTGACGGTTATAATCTGCCCGCATCTCTGCCAACATAGCTTCCAACTCCTCCTGCTGGGCAGATAAGTCCAGCTTGGCAGCCGTTTCAAAGTCCGTTGTATAAAACCGGGGCGTCAGGATGTTTTCCTTAATTCCCTTGACTTTGCCTTCCGATCCGTTCAGCGAGGGCTTTGGGGGCGATGTAACCATAGTGTTCGTTATCAGACATAGCTCAATAACTTTCAAGTTATACTAATTTGTCTTTCTTGAAAAGACCGCTCGTAAAAAAGGTAAGAAAAGTTTACTAAATTGGGTTTTGTTAATCTTGGTAAACTTTTTTCAGCTAAATTACCTGTAGGTTATATAACCTTGCGTAGGGTAAAGATTCGTGCTTTGGGTTCCGCTCAGACAAGCCAACCTACAGCTGACAAATGGTAAATTCGTACTATTCGAGCCGCATCTAGCTATGACTTTCCGCTCGTGCAGGAGTAGATGCGATCGTCGAAGGACTCCAAGCAGGTGCAGACGACTATCTAATAAAACCTTTCTCAGCCCAATAACTCATCTCTCGCGTCAATACTCATCTTCAGATCGCACAGCTACGCGGCGAAGCACTTCAAGAAGCCAGAAGTGCGATCCGTAACAAGGATGAATTTATATCTGTGGTTTCCCATGAACTGAACACGCCTTTGGTTTCGATTCTCGGTTGGACGCGCTTATTGCGAAGTAATCCTTCCAGCCCGATCGTATTGGACAAAGCATTAGATACGATCGAACACAATGCTATGCTGCAAGCCAAACTGGTGCAAGACTTGCTCGATATTTCTCGCATCAGTGTATGGTATGGAAGCAAGTGAATTGATATTACCTGCCTTAAGATAGAAATTGAATTTGTCCATTTGGAAGAAGAGTTAGCTAAATAAACTCGGTAGGCTGAAATCAGTTCGCATTTAATATTCCAATTCATCATCTAACGAAAAACAGCCATGATTCCACCTGCCTCAATTCGACAAAAATGGTCACTCCTAGCGATCGCCGCTTTATTCCCGATTACCCTGATAGGTATTACTTTTCCACAGCAGGCTACTCAAGCCAGACAACAACCTTCTACCAGTTCCTCAAGTAGCCTACGAGATGGTATTTACCTCTATGGCAATTCTCCCCAACCTAATCAAGTTGCTAGTCATTACGTGGTTTTTGAACGTCGTAAAGGTGAAGTTGTAGGCGCATTCTATTCACCCCAATCTGAATTTAACTGTTTTGCTGGAAACATCCAAGGAACTCAATTAAAAGTTGAGGCAATCATGCTTGGGGAACCTCGAGTCGAACAAGTCAGCGCACAGTTAGCTAACTTGTATCCCCTTCAAAGCATTAGTAGCAACGACCAACGAATCTTGACTGTTTGTAAACAACAGACTATTGCTCTGGCGTCCCGTAAATAAATAAAAACCTATCTCTAGAGTATTACGCCAGTAGTTCAGTTTTTCATCAAATATTTGACGGAACGCGCAAAGCATCGAGCCTCATTCGAGCAGGTTCTAACCGCGTAAATTATTCAGGAAATTTTTCCAGCCTTTACCATCAGCGTTGCCCAATTTTTGAGAATGCAGACTGACTAAAAGATAAGCGCTCATCACAATTTCCCACCATTTCTGAATTTGAGCATAGTCAGTGCAAAAAATTGAGATCGGACTGTTCATAACAGCGCGATCGCAGGCAATATAGTTGATAGCAGTCTCAGGTAAAAAAAAGTGCTGGCGAGAGTTTGGAGTGCATCAATTGTTGGTATCGACGCTGTAAAAGTAGGCGTGGAAGTGGATGTTTCGGGCGGTTTACCGGGAATCGTCGTGCTGGGCTTACCGGATACTGCCGTGCAAGAGTCCAAAGAAAGGGTGAAGGCGACGCTGAAAAATGCCGGGTATGCTTTCCCGATGCGAAAAATCGTGATTAACCTTACGCCTGCCGATTTACGCAAGGAAGGGCCGAGTTTTGACTTACCAATTAGCGTGGGAATTTTGGCGGCATCGGAACAAGTAAGCGCTCAATTATTAGGAGATTATTTATTTTTAGGGGAAGTTTCGCTTGATGGTAGCTTGCGTGCGATCGCAGGTGTATTGCCGATCGCAGCTGCGGCACAAAAATTAGGTATCGTCGGTTTAGTAGTGCCAGAAGATAATGCGCGAGAAGCTGCGATCGTTGAAGGATTAGAAGTTTATGGATTTAAGCATTTAGCAGATGTAGCTGATTTTTTGAACGACCCAGAACGCTATCAACCAGTACAATTTGATGGCAAACAAGAATTAGCGAAATCTCTTTTTGGCGGTCACGATTTAAAGGAAGTAAAAGGTCAATCACACGCCCGTCGCGCATTGGAAATTGCGGCTGCTGGCGGACATAATTTAATTTTTGTTGGGCCACCAGGTAGCGGTAAAACGATGTTAGCACGACGCTTACCTGGCATATTACCCCCCCTGACCTTCGATGAAGCGCTCGAAGTAACCCAAATCCATTCTGTAGCTGGTTTACTGAAGGATAGAGGAAGTTTAGTTAGCGATCGACCTTTTCGCAGTCCCCACCATTCTGCTTCTGGCCCTTCATTAGTTGGTGGTGGTAGTTTTCCTCGTCCTGGTGAAATTTCTTTAGCACATCGGGGTGTGTTATTTCTTGACGAATTGACAGAATTTAAAAGAGATGTTTTAGAATTTTTGCGACAACCTTTAGAAGATGGTTATGTAACTATTTCTCGTACTAGACAATCGGTAATGTTTCCCGCTCAATTTACTTTAGTAGCGAGTACAAATCCCTGTCCTTGCGGTTATTTTGGTGATACAATTCAACCATGTACTTGCACACCTGGAAAAAGAGAACAATATTGGGCAAAACTATCTGGCCCTTTGATGGATCGGATTGATTTGCAAGTAGCAGTAAATCGTTTAAAACCAGAGGAAATTACCCGCCAACCTGGGGGAGAAGATTCGGCATCTGTGCGGGAAAGAGTGCAAGCAGCCAGATTGCGATCGCAAACTCGATTTAAAGATGAAGCTGGTTTGCGTTCTAATGCAGAAATGCAAAGCCGTCATTTACAAAAATGGTGTCATTTAGATGATGCTTCCCGCAATTTATTAGAAGCAGCAATTCGCAAATTAGGCTTATCAGCAAGAGGAAGCGATCGCATTTTGAAAGTAGCCAGAACAATTGCTGATTTAGCAGGCGATGATGACCTGAAACCCCAGCACGTTGCCGAGGCAATTCAGTATCGTACAATAGATAGAATGCAGTGATTTTTTATTGGTAATTAGCGATGAATCAAAAAATCAGTACCACCTTCAAAAATCGCCATGCAGTAACTCATTTTGAAAGAATTGAAACCATTGATAATTATTCGGTAGATTCCTCTTCATTTATACCGATTGTTTGCTGTGCTGCGTGTCGGATGTGAAGAATACGAACTGTTGATAACTCTTCATTTTCTACAATGCTGAAAAGAATACGATATGCGTTATGCCCTTTACCGTAGAGTAATTGCCGAATTTCGTGGCTGAAATACTCATTTTCTCTAGCCAAAGGGCAACGTTTAGGCATTTCTGATAGAGACTCAATTGCTCTTAGCAATCCATCATACCAGAGACGAGCCTTTTGAGAAGATGTAACTTTAGACATCCATAGAAAAGCCTTATCTGCTTCTGCTTCTGCTACACTTGAAATTTCAATGCGATATTTCATCAATCAACTAGCAGGTTATATTTACGGCGTTGTTCTTGTGC
The DNA here is from genome assembly GCA_036703985.1 of Leptolyngbyaceae cyanobacterium. GTDB lineage: Bacteria > Cyanobacteriota > Cyanobacteriia > Cyanobacteriales > Aerosakkonemataceae > DATNQN01. Next base: position 10,098 of record DATNQN010000142.1, on the reverse strand, counting down.
AAATTGAGCGAAGGAACGAAAACGCCCTTTCTCGAAATCATCTAACCCCTGCTGAATACCTTCAACAGCTTCTTGAATGTCTTTTGTCTCCCATTCTAAGGCACTAGATAGCAGTTCTGCCGCCACAACAGAAATATCTTTTCCCTGTTGTTCTGCTCTTTCACGGAGTCGCGCTTCTGCTTCTGGGCTGAGAGTTACCATAATTGCCATAATTACGAGCCTGTAGTATTTCGTCTTTGCCAACTATTTTAGCATTTATTTGTACTTGTTATGAGTATACCAAAATAATTATAAGGTAAAATGTGAGAAATTATGGAAATTCAATCGGTTGGAAATGAACGCAGTTTCGATAATTCGATTCTTCCTAAATTTAACGTAATATTCGATCGCTTTCCTGATATGTCACAATACTACAGGTATCAAACAAGTAACCTAATATGGAAGCAATACAACTATCCTTGTTTTGCGAGATCGAAAATCAAAACCCCGTCAAGAAACAGAAGAAACCTAAATTAGGACGTTACGAACGCATTCAAAAGGAACTCAACGAAAACGGCGACCCATACAAAATATTTATTGATGTAAACACGCCACCTACAGCAACATCAACCTATCGATTTGTCGATCTTTTCTGCGGTGCAGGAGGAATCACCCAAGGTTTAGTGCAAGCAGGATTTCAACCAATCGCAAGTGTAGAAATAAACTCGATCGCTTCCGCCACCTATAAATTTAATTTTCCTCAATGCCATCTATTTTAACGGAGATATCGCTAATTTTAATTCCCAAAATTGGCTGAATGAAATAGGTTCTCCCGAAATACATCTGGTAATTGGGGGGCCACCATGCCAAGGTTTTTCAGTTGCCGGAAAACGCGATCCAAACGATCCTCGCAATCGTTTATTTAAAGAATTCGTGCGCGTTGTCTCAGAAATCCGTCCTTGGTACGTGGTAATGGAAAATGTACCGGGAATTCTCACCATGAAAAAAGGTGCAGTTCTGAAAGCAATTTGCGAAGAATTTGCTGATATTGGATATCCAAATATGTCGGTGGCAATTTTAGAATCTGCTGCTTATGGAGTACCACAAATTAGACCGAGAGCGATTTTTATAGCCAATCGATTTGGTATGGAAAACCCATATCCAAAAATTCAATTATTACCCGATCAATACAAACCTATTGAATCAGCAATTTCTGACTTACCAGAGTATACAGCTATTCCAGAAATAAATCACGAATGGACTCGCCATTCAGCAGAATATATGGAAAGAATAGCGAAAGTTCCGCCTGGTGGTTCTTTGTATGAAAGTTACGTTGATGCTTTTAAGCGTCAATACCCTGGTAAACCGAGTATGACTGTCAAAGAAAATCACGGCGGTACTCATATTCATCCTTATTTAAATCGGGTTATTTCGGCGCGAGAAATGGCTCGTTTGCAGACATTTCCAGACAGTTTTATTTTTAAAGGTTCAATGAAAAAAGCTATGTGGCAAATTGGTAATGCTGTGCCACCGAGATTAGCAGAGTGTATAGGTTATGGACTAATACATTATTTGAATGCTGTTGAATCTAGAAATCAACCAGAAATTTCTGTTAATCGTTTTGAGCAGATTCAGCTAAGTTTTGATTGAGCGCATCACGCCAAGCTTCAAAGTCGTACCAGCCACATCCAACACAGCCTTCTTCAGCTTCAGTACCTCGCTGATGTACAGAAGGCCAATCTTCTCCTCCTTGATACCAGAATCCAATGGCGAAAGGTGTACCTCTTTTGCCAGTTTTGATACAACGTTCACAACTTCTAGATTTAAGAAGATTATGATTGCCAGAACTATCCTTTTTTAGTAACTGAAACTTTTTTTTAATCTCTTCATCACTGATTGAAGTAAGATGTGGTGGCTCACTTTCTCCCCAACTTCCATTGGAAAGCGATGATCTATTATTAACTCATGGGCTGGTCTTTGCCTTTGTTCTATCACATCTATATAAGAATAGACTTCTAAAATTCTTTGTACTAAAGAGGCGGGTATGTTCGCAGCGGAATTTGCTGATTTGATTTCTCCTGTCCAGCGATCGCCCAAGCGTATCATCTGACAATTTTCACAGTATCTCTTTTCTGTTTCGATCGCAAGACCAGGCCGATTTCTTGTCCCGCGTTGTAAGCCTTGAATTCCTCCACCGCCAGCATATTGCCCAGATCCTATCTTTTTTCCTTCACACTCCCGGCAATGCCATTTTCGATCTGATAAAAGGTTAAAAACTTTATATTGGGTTGAATTTTTTTTGATTTGAGATTTAATTGTTTCTACTAAATTTTGATCGGTCACTCTATCTTATCCGTTTCTATTTCCAGATTTTCGAGCAGATCCGAAACTGTGATACCTAAGCCACTAGCAAGACTGACAAGCGCAGTAACAGAAGGATTTCTGACTCCGCGCTCGACTCCAGAAATGTAAGTACGATCTAAATTAGCGCGTAGTCCGAGTTCCTCTTGGGAGATACCAAGCGCTGTTCGCTGTTGCTTGACAAGTTGACCCAAGGTACGCAGAATCTTTTCTCTCGATTCGTTCATGTGCCGATTGTGGGTGTTTGTGGTCGATCGGTCTACGGTCGATGTGTCACATTTCATTAAAAATTAGGTTAACCAAGCTTGTAGCGTACTTGCTTGCAAACTTTGATCGCACTCTATCCCTTACCTAAAATAAACAATCTATATCTCTACTGATAACAAGTTAAATAATCTGTTGATACCCAACCTTTCAAACCATATTTATTTTTACTTTCAACCTTAACTAAAGCCCATTCTCCATCATCAGAATATTGTTGAAGAGAAACGATCGAAGCAAAATCTATACTAGTAATTGCCTTGCCAGCCGGAGTATTTCGCACATTCAATCGACCGGCATATTTAGTTAACACCCAAAACTCTTGACAAGTATCAGCAACTAAATATTCATCATTATTTTGAATATTAACAGGAGTTTCGCTGGTTTTCTCTGGAGTTGCTAAAGCAGCGGAGATAGTTTTAAAGCCGATCGCAGATAGGGACAAAATTGCGATCGCTGTTAAAACTTTGTTCCAGTTACGCTTTCTTTTCATGTCGCCTTCTCTGACTTTACCTGATGATTCGACTATATTCTTTATGGCAAGAAAGCTTCATATCCCAGCAGATACAATTATTTTTCAGTAAAAATATAGCTGTTAGCCGATCCTTTTTTGGTTTTTGGAGCATTTACTCTATCTAGAGATGGAATGCCAATATATGAAAACTAAGCAAATAGCAATCCTTTTTATAAAAGTACAACCTTTGCAAGTTGCGATCGCACTCGTGCCAGATAGCGATAAAATGTGACAGTTGTACTATGTGGCGGACTGTGATCGAGCGTTATACGTTGCCTGAAATGGGCAACCTGTGGACAGAAAACTATAAGCTGAAAACCTGGCTAGCAGTGGAAATAGCCGTTTGCGAAGCACAAGCTGAACTTGGTTATACCCCAACTGAAGCGGTTGAGGAAATCAAAGCAAAAGCTAACTTTGACATCAAGCGGGTGCAAGAAATTGAAGCGGAAGTCCGCCACGACGTAATCGCCTTCTTGACAAATGTCAACGAATATGTAGGCGATGCGGGACGGTACATTCATTTGGGTTTAACCAGTTCCGATGTGCTGGATACCGCTTTAGCACTGCAAATGGTAGCCAGCGTCGATGTATTGTTGGAACGGGTAGAAGATTTAATCCAAGCCATTCGTTACCAAGCGCAGCAACATCGCGAAACGGTGATGATTGGGAGATCTCACGGCATTCACGCCGAACCGATCACCTTTGGGTTTAAACTGGCGGGATGGTTGGCGGAAATGCACCGCAACCGCGATAGATTGGTGAATATGCGCCGCAGCGTGGCGGTTGGGAAAATATCCGGTGCGGTGGGAACTTATGCTAACGTGGAACCGCGAGTAGAAGCGATCGCCTGTCAAAAACTCGGACTCGAACCCGATACCGCATCAACTCAGGTGATATCGCGCGATCGTCATGCCGAATTCGTGCAAGTATTAGCATTATTAGGCGCATCGATCGAACGCTTTGCCGTCGAAATTCGCAACTTGCAAAGAACCGATGTTTTAGAAGTAGAAGAATTCTTCTCCAAAGGACAAAAAGGTTCTTCCGCAATGCCACACAAACGCAACCCAATTCGATCGGAAAGATTGACGGGAATGGCAAGAATTTTGCGCGGAAATGCCGTAGCTGCTTTAGAAAATGTTGCACTTTGGCATGAGCGGGATATTTCCCATAGTTCCGTCGAACGGATGATATTACCCGACTCCTGCACGATCGCACATTTCATGTTAGTAGAAACCATCGATTTGGTGAAACACCTGTTGGTTTACCCAGAAAACATGGCGCGTAACATGAACGTTTACGGCGGCGTCGTGTTCAGCCAACGAGTGATGCTAACCTTGGTAGAGAAAGGTTTGCGGCGAGAAGACGCATATGCGATCGTACAATCTTGCGCTCATCAAGCCTGGAATAAACCAGAAGGGAATTTCCACAATTTGATTAGCAAAGATGAACGAGTTACCAAAGTGTTATCGCCAGAAGAGATCGAAGCTTGTTTCGATCCCAAACATCATCTCAAACATTTGAATGAAGTTTATCAACGATTGAGCATCTAACATTAAATGTAGGGTGCGTTAACTCAGTGTAACGCACCTTCTCGATCAGTAAGCTCATGAGACAAGACACCAGAAATCAATGCAAATAATCCTGATAAATATCTGTGTTCATCTGTGTTCATCTGTGGTCATCTGTGGTTAATATAAAGTGCTAACTCTTAGTAGTATTATTTCTTTTTTCCCCATATACCATAAAAAGTAATTTTGAAATTTTTTTTACCACAGATATCCACAGATAAACACAGATGAACACAGATGTAGATGTGGATTGTTCATGAGATAAGTAACTAATATGATTTTTTAGATATCCTATTGATACTATCTGGGTTTATCTGCGGTTGAAAATCTTACTTCACTTGTACTGAAAAACCATACTCAAATCCCGCACCATTTGACTCGAACTGTAATTTATAATCTCCCGAAACTGGCAAATTTCCCGTCCATTCGTTTCTATCCCCATCGGTGTAGGGATCTCCGGCGAGAATTTTTCCATCAGGTGCGATAATTGTGGGAAAAGAACCTTTGTTACTATTAATACTCATGGTTTGACCCTTACGTAACCTGAGTAAATATTGGTGTTCGCCACCACCAATTATGCGATCGCTAATCGTTGCCGAATTTGCACCAGAAGCAAAGGAAACTCTCACCCTCATTTGGGTACAACTGCTTTGGGTGCGATTTTTGGCTACCCACCCTTTGACGGGACTGTTAATCTGAAACCAAGTATTGCGATCGCCAACTACCGAAACGCGAGTACCATTCTCCAACTTACCAACAATATTATCAGGCTCTACCTTCGGACTAGAGCGCACGTTCAGAGGAGGATTGGGATCTGCCACGATCGCCATATTAGCTCTCGTACATACCTCTTTTTTTAAGCTAGCAGCTTTAGCAACTCGTGGCTGAGGCGTTACACTAGCAACCGATGAGGGAGTTTCTTCCGTTGGTTGTGAGGTTTCTGGTGTAATGGCTCTACTACTGGGAGGCGTACTTATTTCTGGTTCCGGTGTTGGCGATAAAGTAACATTTGGTGCAATCTGCTGGTTGCTGACAGTTGGCTGTGAATTTTGCGATCGCATCACTCCCAGAGTGACGCCAACCGTTGCTGCCAAAATCGTTGCACCTGCAATAATTAAAATTAGCGAACTAGAGGAATTATTCATATTATTACAGCACGCCTTCCCAAAAACCCTTTTTACTAATTACTTAAGTTTGGTGAAAATTCCCGAAGTTTTTTGACGAAACCGGATATTTTTATGCAAATTTAAATAACTGCCTGTTTTTTAACTCCTCGGTTAGTATCAGAAACAATGAAACATTCTAGGCGCAGTGTTGGAAATCGCTATAAATTGCTAAAAGCCGTCAAAAATGAGGTGACAGCACGGCTGGAACAATCATTGCACAATTCAGTGCGAATTATGTTACTCAAAGAAACGTCACCCCAACCAATGCAGCGACTTTGGGATGTAGATGTAAAAATTGGCAAGCGTTCCGCTTTTCAACTCAAGCGAGAAGTCAGCATCGCGCAAGTTTTTGCTCAGACTGGTGGGAAATTAATGATTTTAGGTACGCCCGGTTCTGGTAAAACAACCACCATTTTAGAACTTGCTTCGGAGTTAATTTCGCGTGCTGAAAATGATGTAGAAAAACCGCTTCCCGTTCTATTTAATCTCTCTGCTTGGCAACCGAAACATGAAAACATAGCAGATTGGTTAGTAGCCGAACTCAAATCTAAATACAAAATCGGCAATAAGGTAAGCAAAAAGTGGATTAAAGAAAAACAACTATTGCCTTTACTAGATGGATTAGACGAACTGGAAGCAAGCCAAAGAGAACTATGCCTGAAAGCAGTGAATCAGTTGCTTGAAGGAGAAAAAGCGCTGAAACATTTAGTTATTAGTTCTCGGCTAGAAGAGTATAAAAATAGTCAAACTAAGTTAAAACTGCACGGCGCGATCTATTTACGTCCTCTTAATCCCGATCGAATTAGGGAATATTTAATGGCTTCTCGCAGCCGAGAATTATGGGAAAACATTAAAACAGAACCGCAGTTATTAGATTTGGCAAGAACACCTTTGTTATTAAACATGATGGCGTTAGCTTATGAAGAAATTTTAATTCACGCTTGGAAACGGATTACTTCTAAAAGAGAACGGTACGAATATTTGTTAAATGCCTATGTTCGCCGGATGCTAACCCAAAATATTGATAGCAAATTATATCCTAGAGGTAAAGAACCCCGTCCGGAAACCATGCGCCAATGGTTAATATGGTTGGCGAAAAAGATGTATCAATTAAATCAGCAAGAAGTAGCGATCGAAAAGCTCGATCGCAATTGGTTAGAAACAAATTCTCAAAAGCGTTTGTATCGTCTGGGAGTTTTCCTCACATTGGGTGGAATAATGGGGGTAAAAAAATTGATTCTGCGGTTTGTGATGTGGCGAAATGGTTATATAGCGTGGAATTACCGTCGTTTCCTAAACCTAGCTACTGAAAGGCTATTTTTACAAAAAGTTGATGGACGTTATCGATTCGTGCATGAATTGTTGCAAAAGCATTTCGCTCAAATGGAAAAGTAATTGGTTAATATTTAAGGAATTAATTATGAGATTAGGCGTTTTATATCCCCCTAAATCCCCCTTTTTAAGGGAAACTTTGATAAATCCGGCTCCCCCCTTTTTAAGGGGGCTAGGGGGGATCGAATCAATGATATAACTAACAACTAGTATTTATTTAATAAATAAAAAATGATTGCAAACCAGGAGAAAACTCATATGACAAACAAAGATTTATCTTTAGATGACCTGTTAACTAAAATTGGTGAAGCATACAAAGACATGGAGAATAAAATTGGACATTGCAATGTTTTAGTAATTGGCAAAACAGGTGTAGGCAAAAGTACTTTGATTAATGTCGTGTTTCGCGATCGCATAGCCGAAACAGGCGTTGGTAGACCCGTCACAGAAGGAATACGCCAGCACACCAAACAAAATTATCCCATCACCGTATATGATACTCCCGGACTGGAACTGAATGCCGAACAAGTAAAATCAGTACAACTAGAAGTCGCAGAAGTGATCGAAGATAAAAGATTACTTAGCGCCAAAGAACACATTCACGTTGTTTGGTATTGCATCAACCACGAAGCACATAAATTTGAAAAACTTGAAGAAGATTGGATTAAAGAAATTGACCTCAAAGAAGTGCCAGTCATCCTGATTTTGACCCAAGCAATTTCCGTAGATGAAGAAGATAGCAGCGAATTCATCAAATGGTTAGAAAAAAAGAACTTACCCGTTAGCTATATCATTCCAGTGTTGGCCGAACCGAAACAAGTTGGCAGATATTTTATAGAAACTTACGGATTAAATCGTTTGGTAGAAGCAACCTTTGAACTACTACCGGAAGTTGCCAAAAAAGCTTTCGTGAAAGAACAAATTGCCAGCATCGATTTAAAAGCAGAAGAAGCATTTAATTACGTTACTGGTTATGTGGCATCTTCTGCAATTATTGGCGCTTCTCCCATTCCCTTTTCCGATGCGTTTTTGCTAGTGCCAGTGCAGGCTACCATGCTAGCTCATATCAATGTCATTTTCGGATTACCATTTGATAAAGCATTCATCGGTGCTTTATTATCTGCGATCGGTGGTGCAGGTGGAGTAACGGCAGCCGGGAGATTTATTGTTACTAATTTAATCAAACTAATACCGGGTACGGGAACGGTGATCGGTGGGGCAATTGCCGCATCGACTGCCGCTACTTTAACCTTGGCACTTGGTTTATCTTATATTGAATTGCTCAAAAGATATCTGAGAGCCCAAATCAATGGAGAAACAATATCTTTAGCCAATTTAACTAAAATGTTCGTCAATTTATATCAAGATTATCTCCAAACTGGCAGAAAAACCCTTAAAAAAGATGACTCCCGTCCTCCCCGCGAAATTGATATCGAATAGATTGCCAATAGTTGTAAAATAATTTAGTTAAATTAATGGTCTGAGGCAAAACCTCTCCAGTTTTGAGATAAATTGCAAGATGTCTAAGACTTACACTGTCGAAATTCAGCATCAAGGTAAAACCTACACGCTGCAAGTTCCAGAAAATCAACAAATTCTCAGCGCCGCCAATGCTGCGGGAATCGAGTTACCGAGTTCCTGCAATGCCGGAGTTTGCACCACCTGCGCGGCGCAAATTACGGAAGGAGAAGTCGATCAAACGGATGGAATGGGCGTTAGTCCAGAACTTCAAGCAAAAGGCTATGTTTTGCTTTGTATCGCTTATCCGCGTTCCGATTTAAAAATTGTCACTGAAAAAGAAGACGAAGTTTATCACTTACAATTTGGACAATTCCAGAAAACATAAAGCAATGACAACACACTTTATTACCGCAGAAATCGATCTCCAAGAGTCGCCTGTCAAACTGCATCAAGAAATCGAGGCAGAATTGTCAAAACGGGGCGAACCTCTCCGCTGGGCTGTTACTAGTGTCGATGTTGACCAGCAAAAAGTAAGTGTAGAAGCCGTTGTAACCACAGCAGGAGATAGGGAATAGAGAAAGGGAAAGGGGAAAAAGGATGAAGGATCTAACGATAAAGTCACAAGTCAGAATTCAGAATTCACAAATTTTCCCTTTCCCCCTGCGCCCTGCCCCCTGCCCCCTTTCCTCTTCCCTAGCCCCTAGCCCCTTTTAAAATTGCTTCAGCGTCCTTACACGGTTGTATTGATTGTGCCTACTGGCATTGGGGCATCGATCGGCGGTTATGCCGGAGATGCGTTGCCAGTGGCAAGGGCGATCGCATCTTGTTGCGATCGCCTCATCACTCACCCCAACGTCCTCAATGGTGCTAGCTTATACTGGCCATTACCCAATACCTTCTACGTCGAAGGTTACGGACTGGACAAATTTGCCGCTGGATACTGGGGATTGCGTCCAGTCCACCAAAACCGAATTGGTTTAATACTCGATCGCGCGATCGAGCCCGACTTGCAACTGCGACACCTGCAAGCAGCCGATGCCGCCAGAGCAACTTTAGGATTAAATCTCACCGACTACGTAATCACCGATGCCCCTTTAGGCGTAGAACTGCGAACAGCCGCATCTGGCGCATCCTGGGGAACAATTCAAAATCCCGATAGCCTACTCAGGGCGGCTGAACTTTCCATCACCAAAGCCAAAGCCGAAGCCATAGCCGTCGTTGCCCGTTTTCCCGAAAATATAGACAGCCAAATCGAACAAAACTATCGCCAAGGCAAAGGCGTTGACCCCGTTGCAGGTGCCGAAGCTGTAATCAGCCACCTCATCGTCCGCCAATTCCAAATCCCCTGCGCCCACGCCCCCGCCTGTTCTCCACCTCCCCTCGACCCCCACTTATCCCCCCGTTCCGCCGCCGAAGAATTAGGCTACACCTTCCTACCCTGCGTCCTCGTCGGCTT
>DATNQN010000141.1 GCA_036703985.1 Leptolyngbyaceae cyanobacterium | reverse complement strand
TTCCCTTTCCCTAGCCCCTAGCCCCTTTCTTTATGCGTTACTATTACTCGTCACCAACACCTCACCTTTCAACATCCGGGAAGCCGCATCGAGTAATGCTTCTTCCAGATAAGGCTTAGTGAAGTAACCTCTGGCACCGCGTTCGATCGCCATTTGTCGATGTTTATCCGCACCGCGAGAAGTCAGCATCGCCACTGGCAGATGATTCAAATCCGGGTCTTTTTGCAAGCGAGACAGCAGTTCCAGACCGTCCATCTTGGGCATTTCAATATCGCAGAACACGATTTGGCAAGGCAGGCCCGATCGCAATTTTTCCCAAGCTTCCTGACCGTCGCGAGCTTGTTCTACTCGATATCCAGCCTTATTAAACGTCATCGAGAGCAATTCCCGTACCGTGATCGAGTCATCCACGATCAGCACGGTAGGCTCTTCCGATTTGAGCGGTTCGGGAACCACTCCCACACCCTCGCCTTGTGCCCAGATCGGACTACCGCCTTGAATGCGGCCCAAGGACAAGTCGATCAACTCCAACACATCGCCAATCGGCATGATCCGACCATCCCCCAAGACGGTTGCGCCTGCTACGCCGAGCGGTTTGGGCATTGGGCCTTCCAATTGCTTAATTACGATTTCTTGTTCGCCCAACACCTGATCTACTTGTAAAGCGATAAAATTGCCAGCGCTACGCAATACGACGATCGAAACCGTATCCTCTTCTTTCGTACCGCCATAAACGCTACCCCGACCCAGGTGACGATTAAAAGTGAGCAGTTCCGACAGATGTCTGAACGGCAGTACCATATCCCGCCAAGGAATACATTGATTGCCATCGGCATCGATTTGGATGCGTTCTTTTTCGATATCCAGCGCATCTTCCACGCCGTCCATCGGGAAAGCGATTCGCGCGCGCTCGCTCAGACAACACAATGCCTTACAAATACTCAGAGTCAGCGGTAAGCGAACCGTAAAGGAAGTACCTTTACCCGGATTGGAATCAGTAGTAATCGTTCCCCGAATTTCACTCAAGGAAGTGAGAACTACGTCCATCCCAACGCCTCTACCAGCAGTAGAGTCTGCCTCGTCCTTGGTACTGAAACCCGGATGGTAGATCAGTTGGTAGATGTCGTGACGGGACATGGTTTTAGCTTCGCTAGCTGTAATCAACCCTTTTTGGATTGCCTTCGACTTCACCCGTTCCATATCGATACCAGCCCCATCATCTGAGAAGCTGATCACGGTTTGATTTCCTTGGTGGAAAGCACGAATCACGATCCGACCGACCGGGGGTTTACCAGCTTTTTGTCGCACTTCCGGCTTTTCAATACCGTGAGCGAGGGCGTTATTGACCAAGTGCTTGAGGGGGTCTGAGAAGTGTTCCAGAATCAGTTTGTCGATCAGGGTTTCTCGTCCTTCTACCCGCACTTCTGCCTGTTTGCCATATTCGGCTGTTTTATCGCGCACGTACCGTTGCAAAGGGAATACTCGCTCGATTTCGCCAAAAGGCACCATCCGGGCGCGAGTCAAGCCTTCTTGTAGCTGAGTACTAACTTGACGGAATTGGCGGCTGACTTGATCGGTTTCATCGGTGACGAATTCGATGTCAGAGGTAGATTCCCGTACTCGCACGATCAGTTCGATCATTTCTTGCGAGAGGGTGTGGAAACCTGTAAAGCGATCCATTTCTAACGGATCGTATTCGGAGTTATGGTGGCTGCTATCCGAACCGTCGGAGAATAAGGAGGAGCGGTAATTGCGACGGCTAGCTAACAGGGAAGCTTCTAAAAGCGATCGTTCGTACAGATCCTGCATCCTCGCTCCCACGTCGCTGAGTTGCTGCACTTGATTGAGCAAGTTATCCAAACACTGACGCAACCTTTCTTGATCCTGCTCTAAGGTATTCCGGTTCACCACCAGTTCCCCTACCAAGTTGCTCAGGTTGTCCATGTGCTTCACCGGTACTTTCATGGTTTGCTCGAACGTCGGTCTTGCACGTTGTTTGGGCAGCTGAACCTGATTAGCTCTGGCTTTTGGCCCGCTGGGAGTGCCACCAGGTAGCTTGTCTTCTGCTACCATCCTTTCCAATTCAGCAAAGTCGTCATCTAACTCACCGGAAGAACTTGCTCCATTAGTAGATGGCGCTTTTTGAGCAGCAGGTGCAGCAGTTGGCGGCGCTATTTCCAATTCGCTACCCAATAAAGCTTCTAATTCGGCAAATTCATCATTGACTGTAGTTTTTCCATTGCCATTGGTTGTTGGTGGAATTAATGGTTCTGGCGCTGCTTGATTTAACAGCGATTCTAATTCATCAAAATCCGCATCGAAATTTATCGATTCGTTGACTGATTCTGTTGGTCGATCGTTTTCTTCCGAAATATCTAAACCAGCAAAATCGAAAGCTGCTTCGTCACCACTAGCTTCAAATCCTGTTTGACCATCGTCGCTATCAAATAAAGCGTTTACGGTTTCATCAACGATTTCTAAATCTAAACCTAAATCTCCTTCTTCTTCTGAAGTAGAGAATAAATCGACACCAGGCTCATTTGTTTCCCACGAACCATCTTCTGCACTATCAAACCAGTTTTCCTCAGTTGCTCCTTCTGCGGATAAACTGTTTTCTTCGACAGATATATCTGTTAAATCCGGCTCAACAGCACCATCGTTATCAAAATCGTTATTACCCCAAAGTTCGCCAAACTCATCGGCTGCTTCTAAATCAGTTGCAGACATTTCTGCTGTTGCTGATTCGCCAAATAAATCAGCGCTATCATCATCCAGAATGTTGTCTTCAGCCACATCTGGTACATCTGACAACCCTAAATCAAACAAATTATCATTAGCTGCTGATTCTATTGGCTCGATAGACCCATCTGCAATTTGTTCGCTTTCTTCCGAAAAATCTAGCCAATTCTCTGCGGTAGTTTCTGCTAGATCGAACGGCAACTCTTCTGTTGTCTGGTTTTCGAGACTTAAATCAAAGTCTGCTGGCAACGCTTCATTGCGATCGTCTTCAACAGCAGATGGCTCTCTAAAAATATCATTCAGAAAATCATCAGTTTTGTCATCCCAACTTTCCGATTCGGCATCGCTTTCATCATGAAAATTATCTGTTCCAGTTTCAGTATCCCAATTTTCTTCAAAAGCATCTATTGCTAAATCGTTAGTAGTTTCGTTACTTTCTTGTAGCAATGTTTCTCGATCGCCATTATCGCCATCTAAGAATTCCTCGAAAATTGTTCCTTCGTCCGATAAACTAGTACCTGATTCGGCGGTTTCCATTCCCCCAAAATCAAATTCCGCCGTAAAATCGGTTTCTATTGACCCTTCATTAGTAAACAGGTCAATGTTTCCATCCGAGCCAAAATCGCTCATCAGAGAAGAATCTTTGGTACTATCTCCTATATCCCATAAATCTGAACTGGTGCTATCAGCAAAAAGATCTTGAGAGCCTGATAACCAATTGTCATCTAATCCGGTTTCTTCGGTTTGTAACAACGGTTGTTCAACTCGATCGCCCCACAACTCTGTTTGAGTTTCTTGTTCTAAAGAAAAGAAGTCATCTAAGCTTTCTTCTGGTTGAGGCTTAGGTTTCACATTAGATTTTTGTTGGGCAGCACTTTTTGCTGGTGTTTCTGGTTTTTTAGGAGCAATTTCTTCGGTTGGCCATAAACTGTTCTCTTCTAAGGCGATATCTTCACTATCAACTTTCAAATCATTAAAACCAAATAAATCTCCAGTATCGTTGCTATCTGCAAATAAATCTGAATTGCCGTCACTTTCTAAAGTTAATTCAGTTGATTCTCCAAACAAACTGGTCGAATCAAAATCATTTATCAGTTCTTCTTCGACATTGTTTGGAGTTTCCCAATTCATCTCCGTCTCGGTTAAATCATCGAAAGATGAATTTTCATTCCATAAATTATCGCTAGAGCTTTGTTCTTCCGTATTGAAAATTAATTCTTCGCTTTGTACAAAAGTATCTGTTGAAAATTCAGCGTTTAATTCAGAAAATGTTTCTAAATTTGTTGTTTCTTCTGCCTTTAATTCAGCATTGAAATCCGAGAACGAATCCAGATCGGTTTCTTCTGCTGTTAATTCAGTATCGAGGTCTTCAGATGTTGCAAGAGCCGTCAAATCTTCATCATTCCAGCCTTCATTCCAGCTATCATCAGAATTTTCTATTTCTAATACCTGAGACGTGCCTGCTGTCTGTGCTTCTGATTCTACATTCCGATCGGATTGTGCGGGAATATCTTCCCAATTTAAATCATCTTCATCTAAACCCGCGAACAATGCACTCAGATTATCTGGTGTATCTGGAGATGAAATATTTGAGGGTAATGAACTGGCTTCTTGCTCGAAATCAGTTAATTCAACTCTGATATTTTCTGGAGAATTATCTTCTTCTAAGAAAGTATCCGATTCATCGAATAAGCCGATCTCTTCATCTTCTGAGAAAGTCTCTCCTGTAGTTGCTTGAGAGAAATCGCCAAACAAATCATCACCAAATTCGCTATCTAAATTGGCGTTATTTGTTTCTAATAATAGTTCGTCGGTGCTTTTTTCGGCGAGAATTTCTTCATCAGACAAGCCAAGATAGATATCTGATTCTGATTGAATTGATGCAGTTGGTTCGGTTTCTGATAATTCAAATAAATCGGCAAATTCGTTATCAGAACCGAAATCATTAAATGGTTTAGAATCTCCAATTTCGTTACTGTTTTCTTCTTCAAGGAGGTCGTCGCCAAATAAATCCAGGTCGTCATCGAATAGGTCTGATTTGTCTGTCGTGGCTTGAGGAAAATCTTCTAATAAATCATTAAATTCGTTATCGTCTTCTACATCCAAGTGATCGGCTAGGTCTGGCCCCTGTTCTTTGTCTGTATCGCTAACAATTTCCTCTTCTTGCCAATCTACATCGAATTCTAGTTCGTTTTCAAATATATCGGCTAAGCTATTTAATTCTGCCGCACCTACTTCGGGGCCATGTGGATAAGCTGATTTTACTGATGGTTCGCGGTCTTCAAAGTTAGCAAATGCTGTAGGTTGAAGCGGTGGCTGCTCTGTTTGGGTTCCCCACAAATCCTCTCCAGAATGTTCCAACTCTGGATAATTTTCTGGTGATTCTGTAGTGTCGAAATCGGCAAAATTTTCTGCTAGTTGTGCGGGAGTTTCTTCTGGGGTTCCTGCTTCTTCTACTAAAGAGAACAATTCGTCTAAGTTATCGGATAGTTCATCAGACGTGCTGGTTTCAATCACTGGTTGAAGCGATCGCAATTGTTCGCTGCCACAAATCTCGGCAATTCTACCAGCAACTACGAGTTCTTGCGCTGCTTTAATTTCTTTAATAATAACTGGGGCTAATACTTGGGATGTATTATCGGGATTAGAAATCGCACCTTTGGCCATTTCTACCAATTCCAGCCAAGTAGACAAGTTGAATTGATGGCCATAGCTTGCCAAGCGATCGCAACATTCCTCTAAATCGGGGCGACTGTCGGGCCAAGATGGTGGCTTGAATAGCTGTAACATCTGGCGCAGCTGTTCCATCACATCTTGGGTAAAAGCTGCCACCACCAACTGTTTCTGGCTATCTGCGACCTTAGGTTTCTCAGTTTTAGCAGGTGTCGGTTGTTTAACTAAGTAATCTAGATGCTGTCCGAGCTCTTCAAACACCGGATCGGCTCCTGCCATGATGCCTTCGGCTACATCTTCGGTCAAGCCGAATGGCCCTTGCAGGTGATCCAATAGTGACTGGAGGGTATCGAATACTCGCAAAAACAGGGTTTCCAGCTTTTGGTCAGCCTGAATCGGTTGCTCTTTGAGTTCTTTAAAATAATCTTCCAGTCTGTGAGCGGTTTTTTGAATACTGTGAATACCCAGCATTGCTGCCCCCCCTTTAACCGAGTGAGCAGCGCGAAATACCTCATTGGCCATTTCTTGGTCGTCGATCGTGTTTTGCAGGTTCAGCAAACCTTGTTCGATCGTATTGAGGTGATCTTTGGCTTCTTCGATAAAGTAACCCAAAATGCGCTGTTGTTGTTCAGGCAGCATAGCCATAACCCCGTGAGATTGCTTGTTAGCTTTGACAAGATGCGCTCTGCGCCCTTGCTAGATGCTGAGTTTTGTCTTTAATAAATGATGGCGATTCGAGTTTGTCTTGAGAAAACCACCTCGATCTTGATATTCGATCGTAATTATTTTCGACTCAGCACTTATGATAGATAGCTCTAATTTAGCCAATTTGACAGCTTTACGCCCATAGAAAGTAGCATTCCGAGCAGCGATCAGTTACCAGTAACCAGCGAGGATTGATTTAACGATCGGTCGATCGACTATCCTTTTGTCAGTTATTTGGTTATTAACATTTAAAGGCGAATATTTTAAGGTTCGCGGGTGACTGGGAACTGGTTGCACTGCTCATTGCTCTACCGTTTCCACTCGGAAGCGTTCTACTGATGTCAGCAAGTCTCGCGCTACCCCTACCAGATGTTGGAGAGATGCCGAAACTCGTTGTGCTTCTTGAGAACTTTCTTGTGCCGTCAATTCTACAGATTGCACCACTTGGGCAACGTTGTAGGAAGTTTGAGTTTGCTGTACTGTATCGGCAGTGATCGAACGTACCAAAGCATCGATTCGATTCGACACTTGAATGATGTCATCCAAGCTGCGTTTCGAGACATCTGCCCGTTTGGTTACCTCGATCACCTGCTGGGTAGCTTCTTCCATTGCCATCATTACCGAGCCAGTTTCGCTTTGGATTTGTAATACGATCTGTTCGATTTCCTTTAACGCTTTGGCAGAACGGTCTGCTAGTTGTCGTACTTCATCAGCTACGATCGCAAAACCCCGCCCTGCTTCTCCCGCTCTGGCAGCCTCAATACTGGCGTTCAAAGCCAGCAAGTTAGTCCGAGAAGCAATGGTCGCGATCAAAGCCACGATTTTGGCAATTTCTTGGGTAGACTCTCCCAACCTCTTTACTTTTCGAGTAGTTTCGGCGATCGTTTCTCTAATACCCAAAATACTGGCTACCGTTCTTTCGACTGCCTCACCACCCTTGAGCGCCATTGCAGATGCAGAACGGGCTACCTCTTCCGCTTGTTTGGCATTATCTGCCACCCGCCGAATCGATTCCGTCATCCCCTGCACTTGATTGAGCGTCACCGCCAATTCTTCGGCTTCTCGCAACGCATCGGCAGACAACTCCCGCGCAAATCTTTCGTTATCCGAAGCACCTTTATTAACCTGACGAGCCGCCACTTTTACCTGTTGCACGATGTCTCGCAGGTTTTGAATGGTTAAGTTAAAAGCATCGGCAACCGCGCCCAAAACATCGGCGGTCACTTCTGCCTGCACGGTTAAGTCACCTCTAGCAGCGCCTTCCACGTCATCGAGCAATCTAATTACCTGACGTTGCAAATCTTCTTTGGCTTGCTCTTGTTCTTCTGCTCTCCGTTGTGCCTCGCTGGTAGTAGTCATCATGATGCGAGTCATCTGATTGAAACCAGCCGCCAGTTTTCCCATTTCATCTTCGGAAAAAACCGTTGCTTGGACGCTTAAGTTGCCTTGAGAAACCGAATCGAACTGAGATTGCAAGTTAGAAGTCGCGCGCCGAATGTGTTTTTCTGCCAGCCCTCCCACCACCAAGGAAGCGCCAAAACTGAAAACTCCCGCTACTCCAGCCATTGCCAAACCAGTCAACTGCATTTGAGCGAGCGCTTCTTTATTATTAGGTTTAAAGAGGGCTTGGCTGCTCATGCTGACGGCAGCTACGGCGAGTGCAGAAAAAGTACCTACCAAACCTGCGGTAATCCATCTTTTCTGGCTGAGGGAAGCATTTTCAAAGAAAGCCAGCCAACCTTGTTCGACGGTGACGTTCGGCTCGATATTCTTCGTATCCGGTTGGGGAACGAAAATCGGTGGCTCGCTGGCTGGAAAGATATCATCATCGCCAAAAGCCGATCGATCGCCAGTATCGCCAAAATCCGAGGTGATGCTACTGTTAGTACTCGGCCCCGTTGTTGATATAGAACCAAATCCGGAAGTACTGCCTTTGGTAGGTGTGGAAAAACCGGAAGAATCCTCGATGTTTTCAAAATTAGGAATATTTCCTAAATCGTCATCAAATTCATCGAACTCTTCTAAAAAGCCGATCGCTCCTTGTCCTCCCCCCGTCGCCGAACCCGAATGATTGTGGTTGCCTTCATCAAAAGCAACGTTAAACCCATCCATGTCAAAGTTATTTTCGGCACTATAACCATTTTGCTCGGTCGGACTATTCCATCGAGAATTGTCCGTCTGACCGGGCATCGGGTATGAATCCTCTCCGCCTAATAAAATTGTTTCATCATCCGTTACCGGACGGCGGAAGTAATTAGAATCGGAATCCGATCGATCTAAACCCTTACTACCAGAACGGGGCATTTCTGGTAATGGTGAATCGTCAAAATAAGATTCCTGTTCTGGCGGGGTATATGTCGCTTCGTACTCTTCTACCGGGTAATCCAGGTTTTCTTCCTGATAGTTATAGTTGGCAAACTCAGCACCATTTTGAGAGCCATCTTCCGCATAATTTTGCCAATTTTGGCTTTCTTCCATTGACAACCATTGCTGGTCGGATACCCCAGAAGATTCCTCATAATATGAAGAATCTTCTGGGGTATAACCTTCAGACCCAGACGACCCAAACGGATCGGTAAAAGCGGTTGCCTCATCTGAAAATGATTGGTCATTATAGGAATTGTCAGACGAGGCAAAAGGATTATCGAATGGTTGTTGGTACTGAGGTTGAGGTTGATACGTATCGTCAACTTCATCTAAATCTAAACCATTTAAAGACAGCCCATTACTACCGTTTGTATCGTTATATTCTGGTGATTGCCAGTTATTTTCAATTTCGTCGGAAAAGTCGGAACTATCGAGAGCGTAAGGATCGTTTTCGTCAAATTCTTGTTCTTCCGGTTCCGTACCAGAGTTTCCCGATCCCAGACATTGATTGACGTACTCTAAACCATTGTTAGCGTAATCAATATACTCGGATTCAGTGGTTAAACCCAGCACTAACTCATATTGTTCTCGCGCTTCGTCATATTGCTGCATACCGCAGTAAATATGACCTTGCAGCAGGCGGATGCCAGGGTCTTCCGGAAAATCATTGAGAAGGCGATCGACTATGGTCGAGGCTTCCTCATAATTTCCCTGCATATAAGCCGCTTGAGCCTGCTGATATTTTTGTGCATAATCCGTACTGGATGCCATTTGCCTCCTCCCAAAAAATTAAAAATTAAAAATTAAAAATTAAAAGTTTATTTTACCTTTTTAATTTTTAATTTCTCTTTTATTATGCTGCCCACCTAGCCGACCGCAGAATTGCTACCTGATCTAACAGACGCAGACACTGATTGCTTTGAGCATCTAACACCCACTCACCCCGGAGGAAAGGGGCCATACTATCTGGCACGTTGTTTGGTATTTGAACTAAGTCCACATCCAGCCAGTCCATGCCGACAATTTGATCAACTGCTAACCCTAACATGGTGTCTTGATCTTCGACTGCAATTACGGGTATTTCCGGTCGGTCTGTATTTAAAGGTGCTTGGTCTCCCAGAAACTGACCCAGGTCAGCTACCCAAATCACCCTTCCCCTAAAATTTAGAGTTCCCAAAAGCAAAGGAGACGCATTCGGAATGGGAGTAATTCGATCTGGTGCCTGGGATACTACTTCTCGGATACCTGTGGCTGGCAGTGCCAGTTCCGTACCGGAAGCAACGTAAAATCTCAGGTGTAACTCACCTTCAGGGCTTTCTAATTCCTGGAATTCCGGAGCCTGATCTTGACCTCTGCCTGTTAAAAAGTCCGGATTTCCAACCATAATATCCTCGTCCTTTCTCAGTTGTCTGTTTTATTTCAATTCTCTAAAATATTGCTACAGTATCGATCTGCGCATCGGCTGCGTCTCCACATCGGGAGCATCAGCCTATTTGTAGCAAACTTCAAGAGAAACGAGATTACTCGGTCAGTTATGGGGTGGTTTACCAAGTATTTTGGCCTAATAGTTATCCTCGTAACAATTGTTTGACCGTTCCAATCAGTTCTGTGGGCTGAAATGGTTTGGCTATGTAAGCGTCTGCTCCTTGTTTCATACCCCAGTAGCGATCGAATTCTTCTCCTTTAGAAGAACACATGACTACTGGTACGTTTTGGGTCTTGGGATCGGCTTTTAGGCGACGGCATAGTTCGTAACCGTTCATCCGAGGCATCACGATATCTAAAACTACCAAGTCAGGACAACGACCCTGAATAGCTTCTAGTGCTTCCACTCCATCGCTAGCTACGGTCACGTTTAATCCACTCCCTTTCAGGAGGTCTGAAATCATTTCTCGTTGAGTTACACTGTCTTCTACAACCAGAACTATACTCATAAGTTTTACCTGATGATCTGATTTATATTTTCATTAAGGGTAAGGCTCCAGGGCAGTTGAAATATTTGTTTTGTGTTTGTTAATGACTGAGGTATCCCCCATACTATCCAATACCGATAGTGTACAATTACTAGTTGACACTCACCTTGAAGACAGCGAAGGTGATTCTAGCGGTGGTCTAATCGAAGAATAAATCCACAAGGGTTAGACAAGGTACGCTAATTGGACACCGCCATTCACTCCACCCTCTACATCAACTGGTACGGATTCAACAGTAACCTCGGGTTTTTTAGGATCTCGTGCATAACGGCAGAAGATACTGTTGGCAAGTTGCCTGTGGGGGCTGACCCCCCAACCTCTCCCCTGCTCTTGAGAGGGGCTTTCTGGCTCCCCCTTCCCTACCCCCCTTTTTAATGGGGGCAGGGGGGATCGGGAACGGGGCTGGGGATTAGGTTTTCCTCTCTTCGCCAACAGTATCGCAGAAGTACCCACCAGTTTGATTCTTGCCCGTCTTGCTAGAGAGTCTCCGACGCCTTGCTCTTAAGGAGTAACACTAGGAGTATCCACCCGTGATATCTCCTCTTCTAACTCATCAAAAGACAATTGTGGAGAGGGAGCGGCAGCGGGGTCGCTAGGACCAACGTATTTCTCTACAAGCATCAATAATTCACTGTCGCCAAACGGTTTGGTTAGGTAGTCATTAGCTCCTACGATGCGAGCTTTTACTCGATCGATAAAACCATCTTTGCCTGTTAACATGACGATCGGTGTTTGGCGAAAAGCCGTAGAACGGCGCAACATCGCGCAGATCTCGAATCCATCGAGTTCGGGCATGGCGATGTCGCACAAAATCAAGTCTGGCTTGATTTGGAAAACCAAAGAGAGCGCCTTCAGGGGGTTACTGATGGCAGCAACTTGGTAACCGTGCTGCCGGAGGGTATACTCGACGGCTTTACAAGTAGCTATTCCATCATCGATAAAGACAACGCGAGGAGTGCCGGTTTGTTCTGATGGCGTTAACTCCAGATTGGGAGAAGGTGCGGCAAAGGAAGGATAAAGTAGTTGTACCCAACCTTTTTTGACGTAAGGATAAATTGCCCTTGCTACTGGTAGGATATCTCGATTCAAATAGCGGGCCATTTGCCGAATAGAAGTTTTCCCATCTGCCCAGCGATCGAGAATTTTAAAAGTATTTGGGGGTAACTTTTGACTTAATTGAGCAGGATCGGCAATCACCGGACATTGATCCGGTGATTGGATGTGGGGATGAAATTGTTTCCACTCTTGTACCTGTTTGATGATTTGGGTAACCAAAGGGCCAATTTCTAAAGTGGTCAATTGGGGTTCCAATGCAGGGCCAATTTCAAAGATAAAAGAACCGTTCCGCAAGCTCAGCAGGTCAAACAGGGTCTCGTGCACCATGTTTTGAATAATGCTGCGCCCTTGGGCGGGGGTAAGCTCGTGAGTTTCTAGCAAGTTCCACAGATAGCCGTATTCGGGAGCGTTGATCGTGGCAATGGAAGGAACGCTCACGTTATCTAAAGCAGTGTCTATTTTATAACGGCGCACGTAGTCGCGTAAGCGCGATAAACTATTATCGCTGTTGGTAGCATAAGCAATTTGACCATTTAAGAAAAATACAATCCAAAATAGTTCTTTTTGGCGTTTTTTGTTGTCTCTGTAATAAATGCGTTCGCCACCGAACGCCTCTACTTCCAGATAGCCCGTTCGCTGACCTAACTCGATTAGTTGCAGAATACTGCGGATATCAATTTCACTCAACGTTCCCTGCATGGAACTATAGCGCTCTCCTAAAAACAGTTTTAAGGTAAAAACATAAAAGGAAATCTAGACGTATTTAGTCTAGGTTAAAATTTAACGTAGCTGCCAACAACTGCTGCTTTGTGAATTCTTCTAGCTAAGCTGGTTATGAATAATTTTCGCATTTTCCCGGTAGCAAATTCCAAAGCTTAAGGAGTAGGCTATACCGATCCCACTTCTTGAGGGGCGGATTGGTTAAGATTATTTAAGTACCGTAGAGCTTGTGGGAACTCACGCTTGGGGCAGGGGTTGCCTCGCTCCAGATTTGGCAACAAGTCTAGAAATGAGCGCTCTTTGAACCAAGAATCCCCATCGTTTATGCGAGAAGGTGTCAAAAGAGGGTTAACTAGTGGTTCCATATATCAAGTCTCAGTTGACAAAGAAGTTCAGATTGTTTTAAATATCCGGTCTGCCTAAACTGGGTTTAGGCAAACAAATTAAAAATTTATCTGGGGAAAGTTTAGCCTACCTATCGGGCTTGCATACTCATCAAGAGGATAATCGGTGTGCTGTATCTAGCAGAAGTACAAAAAAGCAAAGGTGTTTTTGGTGCTGGCAAAGCTGAACTCAAGCTGCTGGCCTGCCAGCGGGGGGAAAGCTGGAGTGCAGTACCCGGTGAGGAATCAGTAGCCGCTCCTCCTGAAGAAGCTAATAAATATGAGAACGGCGTAGTCGTACTAGTCGAACTAAGTCAGAATCGACAGGTGCAACGGGTAATGCCGGGGCGGGATTTGGTTCCGATTTTGCAAAATTTCTCCCGCCAACAAGAAAAATATAAAAATAAAGAAGAAGAAATCGAACAGTGGAAGGAATCCCTAACTTATCAGGCGCAAGAACTGAATCGCCGGGAGATGGAAATCCAGGCGAAACAAGAGCAGCTAGAAGGGATGGAGGGAGAATTCGAGCGGCTGGAGCAGCAGCGTCAGGAAATCGATAGCGCTCGCGAGGAAGCGGAACGACTGAAAGAGGAAATCGAACGCAATCGTCAAGAACTAGAGGGCGCTTGGTCTCATTTGCGGGGCGAACAGGAAAAAGTTAGGGAACTGGAGGCTCAATATCAACCGCAAGCAACTTTAGATGACGATCGATCGCGCCGAGTACAAGAATTACTCAATCGAATTTACGAGGCTATTACCAGTCCACAACCAATCCAGGAACAACTGGGTACGGCCTTGACGCTATTCGGGCAAAAACAAGCTTTGCTAGAGCAACATTGGCAGCAATTGGAACAACAAAGAGCTTCTGCGAAAACTTTGCAGGAGCGGGTGGATAGCCAAAGCAGCAATATCGAGAGTCGTTGGCAACAATGGCAGCAGGCGCAGGAAACTTTGGCTCAAGCTCGTTCGGAGTTAAAGGCACAGCAAAATGCTTTGCTGCTCAAGCAAGATTACGCTCGCAATCTGAGTATGCAGTTGCGAAATCAAGAAGATATCTTGCAACAAGTGCAACGGATCGCGGCGATGTCATCGGATGTGAAGATCGGTCAGCAAGTGGATTTAGAAGCTCTCGATCGAATGCCTATAGGAGAACTTCAGGCGATCGTCCAAAATCGCAAACAGGAGTTGGAAAAGGCCAAACGCTTTGTGAGCGATCAGGAAGAAGAACTGGAATTACAGAGTCAAGCAATTGCCGAACTGCGCCAAAAGTTACAGAATGTGAGCGATTACGATCGCCAAAATTTACAGGCTGAATTAGCGGATGAGCAAGACCGCTATCAAATGCTAGAGGAAACTTTGGTGGGCCAACGCAATACTCTCCGGGAGTTAGAAGAAACTTTTACTCAGCATCTCAGGGTGTGGCGGCGTCGCCAAGGAATCCCAGATAGCACGATGGGTTCGGATAACCAAAAAATCGATTTAGGCCCTGCGCTGAACCAGTTAGAAGCTTCTCGGCAACAACAAGCGGAGGAACTGCAAAAGCTGGAAAGAGAAATCGAACAAACGCGCTCTAGCATTCAGCAAGCTCAAAGCATGATCGATTCTCAAACTCAAGAGCAACAAAATCAACGCCAAGAATTGCTCGTCAGCGAACAAAATTTGCAAAGTCAGCGAGCGTCAGTGGCGGAAACTTGGGGTCGAATCAAACTTTATGAAGAGATGCTACAGCCGCTTCAAGATAAACTTAACGAGTTGCAGCAGAAGCTAGAAGAAATGACGGGAATGTTAAGTCAAATGCAGGAAACTGGTGATTATCAGCACCATGCCATTGCTGAGATGAGAAAAATATTTTACGACATCATGCCCAGTCATTTACAAAATGAATTGGTATCTTCTGGAGTTTAGAAACATAGAATCGAGAATCCAGAATTCAGAATCCAGAATTCAGAATCCAGAATCCAGCAGGAAAAAGGGTTTTTAATTCTGGATTCTGGTTTTCAAGCTCTTAAAAAAAGTTTTTTTGTTTCTTTTTAGGTTAGTAGGCGATCGTTGTTTTACTTTTAACTGGAAATTACCTGAGGCAGATCGAGTTTCCTTCTACTCGGGCGATCGCACCTCCGGAAAAAGGATCGGTACAAGAGCGATTAGGAGCTAAAATCAAGGCGGTTACTTTTTCTACTTGCTGGAAATTAGGCGCGATCCCTAGAGCTTGTTGGAGAAATTGTCGGATTACTCGACGTTGCAAAGCTAGGGGTACGCTACGCAATTCCAGGCGATTCAATTTCATCCCTTCTTCGTCCTTGCTAATTACTTGTTGAAGCATTTGGCGAGCAACTTCTTCCAAGTATTCGACTTCTGCTCTTAAAAGTTCGGCTGTTTGGGCTAAGGCTTGTTCTACTTGCGGGTTAAAATGTTGTTGCAGATATGGGATTACTTCTTGGCGAATGCGGTTACGAGCGTATTTCAATTCTTGATTGGTAGAATCTTCCCAAATCGGGATTTGGAAGTCTTGGCAGAATAGGGCTGTTTGGGTGCGGCTAATTTCTAGTAACGGACGTACTAGTTGTGAATTATTAGAAAGGTTTCTATACCAGGTAAGACTTTGCAAGCCATCGGCGCCGGTACCGCGAGTTAAGTTGTAAAGGATAGTTTCGGCGCGATCGCTCATCGTATGCCCGGTAACTATATATTGGTAGTTGTATTGTTCGGCTATTCTACTTAAAGCTTGATAACGCCATTCTCGCGCCTGCGCTTCACTGCTCAAAACTTGGTTAGCTGTTTGCAAATAGAACGGTAAGTGCCAATTTTTGGCTAATTCTTCTACGTGTTTCGCATTGGCTTCCGAGTCAGTACGCCAGCGGTGATCGCAGTGGGCAATTGCCAATTTCCATTGCCATTTGTCTTGCAAATCTAATAACAATTTGCTTAAACAAAGAGAATCCTGACCGCCGGAGACAGCTATTAATATAGATTGGTTTTTTGGTAATAATTTCCTTTGCTTCAGTGTTCGGTGCAACTGAGCGTGTAGAAGTGTCCAAGGAGATTTACTAGTCAATCGATTTTATGTTTTATAGTGTTAGATATCAAAAGATAATATGAAAATTAGGTTAATAGATTATTGATTAATACTATGATTAACAACAAATCAACAATACTTATTTTGATTATTAGTAGATCGACTACCTTCTGATCAATTTTTTGATGGCTTGCAGCATATCGGCTGGTTGAAAAGGTTTTGTTATATAGGCATCTGCACCTTGTTTCAAACCCCAATAATGGTCGAATTGTTCGCTCTTACTGGTACACATAATTACAGGTATATCTCGGTCTTTAAAGTGAGTTTTTACCCAACGGCAAAGTTCGTAGCCGTTCATTCTGGGCATGACTATATCAGTAATTACTAAATCAGGAGAGCTAGTCTGTATTTTTTCCATTGCTTCGATGCCATCAGCCGCCTCAACAACTTTGATGCCCTTGCTTTTGAGTAACTCTGAAACCATTGTCCTGACGGTAGGACTGTCATCGACAAGCACGATTGTAATCATGATTTGATTTTTTCGGTTCTTAATAATACCATGCGGGTTTAATATTTAAAATACTCTAGAATTGAGTTGAATTTTCCATCAGTTTGCAAAAAGTAAGCGGTTAGCTTTTGATGGTAGACTAACCGCTTATCGGTACGGGGAAGTGATTTAGAAAAACCAACCGTAACTGTGTAACCCTTTGCCCAAGAGATTGACACCTAGATAACAAACCCAGACAACTACAAAGCCAGTAGCGGCTAAAATGGCAGGACGCCTACCTTGCCAGCCACGAGTAATGCGGGCATGGAGATATGCAGCAAATACCAGCCAGGTAATTAGCGCCCAAGTTTCTTTGGGGTCCCAACTCCAGTACGAACCCCAAGCTTCGTTTGCCCAAACGCCACCAGCGATAATACCGATGGTGAGAAGGGGAAATCCTAATCCGATGATGCGGTAACTGATGTTATCGAGAATTTCCGCCAGACTGAGGCGTTGGGGGGAGAGTAGTTCGGATGTGGCGATTTTTTGTGCTGGTTTGGTTTCTACTAAGTTGAGGACGGCGGTTTTGGTGCTGCCGTTACTTTCGATGGGGGGTGTTGTGGATTGCGTAATGGCGGCGGGTTCGGTAACTAAAGTTCCGGAACGGCGCAGTTGATAGTGATTGTTGCGAAAACCGCCCGTACCGACGGAACTACCGCGTAGTTCGATATTTTTGCCGCGAGTGACGATGAGAAATGCGATCGCTAACAAAGAACCTACCATCAGAGACGCATAACTGAGCATCATGACGCTAACGTGCATCATCAGCCAGTTAGACTTGAGGGCAGGTACTAAGGGTTCTGCTGACTGCATATTAGTCGGTAGGGTTAAGGTAGCAAAAGCGGTAATGCCCATTGCTACGGGTGAGGTAGCAGCGCCTACCAAACGGCTGCGACTCATGTTTTCCGCAATTAGATGGACGGCGGTGATACCCCAAGCCAGGAAAAATAGGGATTCGTACAAATTGCTTAAGGGAAAGTAGCCTGCTTCCAGCCACCGAGCGCCTAGTAAAGCAGCTATGCTCATATTAGCGATCGCCATACCAGCAGTTCCCAAATTTGGTAGATAGGGAATGCTAGGAAAAGCCGCCCCCGCCCAGTAAATCAGCATGGTAATGAATAAAACCGCAAAACTGGCGTTATCCAGCCAATTCTGGAGTGCAACCAGATCCATAATAGTGTTCTCCCCAGTCGTTTTTAAGAGTCAACTTTGTATCTTACAGGGCGATCGTTCTAAGCTGGGACAGTTAAATTAGGGTAGGAGTCAGAATTGCTGGAGTTAGGGTTAACAAATTTTTCCTTTCCCTTTCCCTTTCCCTTTCCCTTTCCCCCTGCCCCCTAGCCCTTAACTCCCACTTTTCTTGAATTGAACAAAAACATCGAAACGAGAGGTTCGTTCGTCTTTGACGGCGGCGGTAACGCCGATGGCGCGAATGGGATCGATTTGACTTCTGAGTATTCTTTGAGTGCTGGGATCGGGCGAGAGTCTAAACAAGAAACTTAAGAGGCTGGCTGTTCTATCTATGCCGAGACGATCGATGTCAATAAAAAAGTGACCGTTGTTAGGATTTAATTCTAAGGGTACTATATTTCTGAATTTTTCATTGTCAGCGAGAGTTGATTTTGGTTGAGGAATGATGGCATTGTTAATTGGGGCTTCTAAGCCTAAAAATGCTACGTTATTATCTAACCAACCGTGAGTCATTTTTAAGCCTTGAGATGGAGAAAATAAGTTAACGACCGGGCGATCGCCTATTTTAGTTTTTTCCACCTTAAAATTGTATTTATCTCTCATTAATTCATCAAGGCGATCCAAAGATTTCTCTGCCGCTGTTTTATCGCTGGCTTTTACCATAAATACCATTCCCGCACCGGAACTGAGAGATGGGGAGTCTTCTTTTGATGCTTCGGGAAATGGGATTAAAGATAGAGAAAATTCGCCACCCATCCAGCTAATCAAATCCCGATCTAAATCTAGATTAGTAAAGTTTTTGATGATATTTCTCAAATCTTGAGGCTTGAAGGGGGTAATAGGATTTGAGTTTGCTCCTTGTACGTAATCTTGCCAAAACTGTTTTAAATTACCGCCGGACATCATCATTAATGTATCGGATGGCAGGCGTTTAGGCATCATGCCAGCTTCGTTTTTTACTTGGTATTTTTTCTGGCTATTTGGTTTAAGCCAAGAGATATTTTTAAATCGGATACCATCTGATTCTAAAGAAATTGTGGTGGCTAAACCTTGTTGTTGTTGAAGTTGGGCTAAAGCTTGCGGGGAAAGTGATTGTTGTCCGCTTTTAGCGACGGCAGCAGCGAGGGGAATGTTGACATATAGTTTGGCAAAAGACTGATTTGTCTTAACTTTATTAACTGCTTGGGCATAGCCTGGAATGTTTGCCAAAGATGGGTTGCCCAGATAGGTATCGATTACTTTATTGGTAGTTTTCGGATCGGTAGTGATGACTAAAAATCGTCGATCTATTACGGTTGCCGAGTAATTTTCAGCGGGATTTTGTTTAACTTCTTTTATTTCAATGCCTTTATAAGTGCGGTCAGTCCAATTGGTTTGTTTGAGGGAGTTTTTGGGTTGTTCTAATACTTGCTTTGCTTGTAGGGGATTGTCAATCGGCAATACCATGACGACTGACTGTTGAACTGGTTCGGGTTTTGGTGATGGGCTGGGAGATGATTGTTGAGTTAGTTTACCTTCTGGGGCTGGTTGGGACAAAAAAGCAAAAGTTATTTCTTTGCCTGCCCAAGGTTGGATATCTCTTTGATAATCGTAGCCGTTGGGGGTGAGAAAGCGATCGCGCAAACTAGTTAAAGTTCGCTCGAAAGCTCTTCGACTTTCTGGAGTGCCAAACTTTTGGAACTGCTGCCATTGTTCGGGTTTTACAGAGATGGAAAGCATCAGCAAGGCATCTTGAGGAACTAAATTAGCGCCTGCGGGTAAATTCCCCGATGATAGTTGTCTTTGGCTGAGTACCCAGTAAGCAGCGACGCCGCCACCTATTAAAACTGCACTAGCTCCCAATGTAATGAAATGGGATGCTTTTTTGTCTTTAATCATCGGCTAATCGGTCTTTGATTTGAGATTTTAAGTTGCAAGAGCCAAAAGGTAATTGGTAATCAGTCACTCCATTGTCAATATTAAAAAAGTCACCAAATTTTATCAAATGACCAATGACAAATGACCAATAACTAATGACTAATAACTAATGGCTGAATTCGGTTATATAGGGTATCTCTTTGTTGGTAAGGACGCCCTAGAGAAGAGATGGCATTGCACAAAGTTTCTACTTCCATACAAGTACCGCCTTTAGCTCCAGCCATTGTTGTAATATGCTCTTCCATGAGAGTGCCACCAATGTCATTACAACCCCAAGTAAGAGCTTGAGTTGCACCGTCCAGACCGAGTTTAACCCAACTTGGCTGATGGTTGACGATCGCATTGCCCAGAAAAATCCGCGCTACGGCTGTTAGTAACAAGGCATCTGCTAATATCGGTTGATCCCTTCCTACTCGGCTACGCAGGGGTTTGGGGGCTTCTTGTCCGACAAAAGGCAATAAGATAAATTCGGTAATCCGAGCCTGGTATCCGTTGTCTAGAGCGGTTTGTTGGAGATTTCGCAATAAATCTAGATGCCGCATTTGCTGTTCGGGCGTCTCAATATGACCGGAAAGCATTGTACTAGTGGTAGGTAATCCAATCCGGTGAGCAGTTGTAACAATTTCTAGCCAAGTAGCGGTATTGATTTTTTCCGGACAAAGAATGCGCCGTACTCGATCGTCTAACACTTCGGCGGCAGTTCCTGGTAATGAATCTACTCCCGCATCCCGCAATGCACTAAGCACTTGCAAATAAGTTAAGTTATCTTCTCTGGCAATAAATTGCACTTCTTGGGGTGAAAAGGCGTGGAGGTGGATTTGGGGAAATTCGTTTTTGATGGTTTTGACTATTTGCAGGTAATAAGCTAGGGAAGAACCGTTAATTTTGGCTTTGGGATTGAGTCCTCCCTGCATACAAATTTCCGTGGCGTTTCGTTGGACGGCATCTTTGGTTTTTTCAATAATTTGGGTTATATCTAACCAAAATGCGCCTTGTTCTCCTTCATCGCGGCGAAAAGCGCAGAAATTACAGTGCTGTTCGCAAATGTTGGTGAAATTGATGTTGCGGTTGATGACGTAGGTAACGGTATCGCCAGCTTGCTGATGGCGAAGTTGGGAGGCGGTTTCTCGAATGGCTGCGATGACAGCTGGCTCTGTCTGTTTTAATAGTAGAATTCCTTCTTCTGGTGAGATGTCTTGACCAGAAGTGGCACGGTTAAGAATAGCATCAACAGTGTTGACGATCGCGTTTGATTCCATTGGTGAGGTAGTGAACTATAAAAAACTATAGCTGTTTGAGCCAAAACTTACTTGCCGCAAGGCTCCTACATTTCTTCGGGAACAGTTGGAGGCTGCCTAATTCGTTCGATCCCAGCATTTTCTTGGCAATACTCGTATTATTTCATCATATGCCCGATCGCTGATAACTAATAACTGTTGAGTGTTTTAAAATTTTATCTGCTCGTTTGTTATTTACTGAATTTAGACCGCTAGCCTAATGGGTATTGACTCAATTTATTCTCTAACTCCGGTTCCTAACGGTGCTTTGCAAGTTTTTCATGGTAAGGATTTATCGCTTGAAAACAGCCGATCTCTCTATTTTTCTCTGGTTATTCCTACTTATAATGAGAGTAAAAATATCCACACCCTTGTCCGCATTTTAAGCGAGTTATTGGATGGTAAGATTCCGGGTGAGTACGAGTTGATCGTAGTGGATGATGATAGCCCCGATCGCACTTGGGAAGTCGCTTTATCTTTGATGCCAGAATATCCGCAGTTACGGGTAATGCGCCGCGAAGGAGAACGAGGTCTTTCTACGGCGGTAATTCGCGGTTGGCAGGCAGCGCGAGGGGAGATTTTAGGGGCGATCGATGGGGATCTTCAACATCCTCCAGAGGTGCTGTTAAAGCTTTTGGCAGAAATTAAGGGAGGGGCTGATTTAGCGGTTGCCAGTCGTCACGTAGAAGGTGGCGGTGTCAGCGAGTGGAGTACGATCAGGCGGTTTTTGTCTCGCGGCGCTCAAATTTTGGGTTTGATTTTGCTACCAGAGGTAATCGGGTGCGTTTCCGATCCGATGAGCGGTTATTTTATGGTACGTCGCAATGCGATCGCAGGTCGAACCCTCAACCCATTAGGTTACAAAATTTTGATTGAGGTACTCGGTAGAGGCAAAATCAGTCAAATTGCGGAAGTTGGTTACGTGTTTCAAGAACGTCAGGGAGGTGAAAGTAAGGTTACTTGGAAACAGTATTTGGAGTATATCGGACATCTATGGCGGTTGCGTTTGGCTAAATGGCCAGTTGTGCGTTTTTTGCGGTTTGCCGTGGTGGGTTTGAGTGGAGTATTTGTCGATATGACGGTGCTTTATTTACTCCACGATCCGAATACTTTGGGCTTGGGTTTAACTCGCAGTAAAATCATCGCCGCCGAATTTGCAATTATTAATAATTTTTTCTGGAATGATGCGTGGACTTTTGGGGATATGTCCAGCAAGCAACAAGGTTGGCGAAAGCGTTTCAAGAGATTTTTTAAGTTTAACATTATTTGCTTGATGGGGTTGATTTTAAACGTGATATTGTTGAATTTATTTAATATCTTTTTACAAATTAACTATTTGTTGGCTAATTCGATCGCGATCGCCTTAGTTACTTTGTGGAATTTCTGGATTAACATGAAACTCAGCTGGCGAGTAACCGAAATCGATCGTGATTTAAGGATGAAGGATGAAGGATGAATTCAGCAGTCAGAATTCAGGAGTTAGGGTTAACAAATTTTTCCTTTCCCTTTTCCCCTTTTCCTTCCCTTTCCCTTTCCCTCTTCCCCATCTCCCACTTACCTAAATTTGACTAATTTATGAAGAAATCTTATTTAAATTTGCTGGTGTGGGTGGCGATCGGTACTGTCTTAAGGTTTACTCAATTGGAGTTAAAATCGCCTTGGACAGATGAGTTTTCCACAATGGTTTTTAGCTTGGGCAACAGTTTTCAGACGGTGCTATTAAATGATGCTATTCCACTAGATCTTTTGATGCAACCACTGGTAGATCGGGGTGCGGGAACGCTAGATGTTTTTCGGAATTTGTTAAGTGAAAGCAATCATCCCCCACTTTATTTTGTATTAGCTCATTTGTGGATGAAGCTGTTTCCTAAGGATGGGTTTGATTTAGTGTGGGTAGCGCGATCGCTTCCTGCTATTTTAGGCGCGGCTTCGATTCCAGCAATTTACGCATTGGGTTACGTGGCTTTTCGATCGCGCTTGGTTGCTAATTTGGCAGCAGCAATTATGGCATTATCCCCTTATGGAATATTTTTATCTCAAGAAGCGCGTCACTATACTTTAGCCATTTTATTTGTAATTGCTTCTCTTGGTTTTGTAGTAGTTGCCGTGCGAAGGATGAAGGAAAGAAAGCCTTTTCCTTTTTGGTTTTCTTTAGCCTGGATTATCATTAATTGTTTAGGGATTGCCAGTCATTACTTTTTTGCTTTTACTTTGGTAGCCCAAGCATTAGTATTAGTGGTATTTGGAATTCTCAATTATCGAGATGAAGCAAAGTTAAACAATCGCAAATTTATCTTATCTAAATTCTATATATCAAATTTAAAATCCTTTGTAGTAATAATAGCGGGAACAGTAGCAGGGGGATTAGTTTGGTTACCGGTGTGGCAACATAGCTATAATAGCGAGCTTACGGAGTGGATTAGAAATAGCGATCGCATTGGCTGGGAGTGGGTAACGCCCATTTTTCAAGGCATAGCGGCTTGGATTACCATGTTATCCCTTTTACCGATAGAAGTAACGGAATTACCAATCGCTATTGCATCAGGCGTGGTAATGCTAATTTTTTTCATTTGGGTAACCCCGATTCTGATTCGCGGTATCAAAATGCTGCTTCTCCAATCAAATACTAAGTTATCAACTTTAGTATTGGGTAGCTTTGTCTTAACTAGTATCGCTTCATTTTTTACCATAACTTATCTATTTGGTATCGATCTTACTCGTGGTGCGAGATATAATTTTGTTTACTTCCCAGCAGTGATTCTTTTGGCAGCAGCTAGTTTAGCGATCGTTGTCAAGAATCAACCTCAAATTAATTTGAATAAAATCCCAAAAAGTTGGCTTCTCAATTCCCCAATTCCGCTCGTTTTATTGATGGGATTTTTAAGTGCGCTGACAGTTTCTTTTAATTTAGGATATCAAAAATATTATCGCCCAGATTTGTTAGTTTCTGTAATTCAAAATAATTCAAATTATCCGGTACTAATTGCCACTACTCACAAAACCCACGTTCAAACTGGGGAAATGATGGGTTTAGGTTGGGAATTTAAACGGTTATCTAGTCCTAAAATGGCAAGGAACCCTCTATTTTTATTGGCCGAAAAAGGGAGTAAATATTCTAATTTGCCTACCAAAACATTACTAAATATAGCGAGTAAGCTGCCTCGTCCTCTTGACTTGTGGTTAGTGAATTTTCAAGCAGCGAATCAAGTGGAATTAATAAATTGTTCGGCTAGTTCAAAATCTTTACCATTTGTAGATGGCTATGATTACCAACTTTATCATTGCCGTTAAGATGCAAAAAAAATCTGCATCCTACTCTTAAATTCATAGGAAATTGAGATTAAGAATTGGTTTGATTTTCATTACGAGGGAAAAAAGATTGAACTGCATTGAGATCGATAATGTATGCTTCTTTTCCATCACGAATAACTCGTTTATTCAAGCGGGGATAGTCTCCAATTTCTACGGATTGCCTTTCTCCTCCCATGAGGTAAACTAGGTCTGTATCGAAGGGATTTCGCAGATGATGGGCGACTGATGGTGCTGGAAAACCTAAAAAGTCACCGGGATTTACTTCAAATTCTTGATTATCTATTTCTGCAATACCCTTTCCAGAAATAATCAGAATAAACTCTTCTTCATGATGATGAGCGTGGTAAATAAAAGATTCTTTACCAGGAGGAATTCGTCCCATTCGGAGGATAACTCGCTGCATTCCTACTG
This sequence comes from Leptolyngbyaceae cyanobacterium, assembly GCA_036703985.1. GTDB lineage: Bacteria > Cyanobacteriota > Cyanobacteriia > Cyanobacteriales > Aerosakkonemataceae > DATNQN01. Next base: position 3,692 of record DATNQN010000141.1, on the reverse strand, counting down.
CATCACTGAGGGAACGTAAATATATTTCGGAGTTAGGGTTGAAGGGATGTTGAAATTGAACTTCTGGCAATTGTTCAATTTCTGCGGATCGAATCAAGAAATTTTCTGGTTCGCTCATCAAATTCTCCCGATCTAGTTAATTATCACTCTGTATAATTGGAAATGCTATTGATTTTTAAGGGTATGGGGAACAGCGAAGTTAGAAAGACCTGCGATCGCTTTCAAGTTTTGGCAGCGCATTAATTCGATAAAATCTAAACTGGGGCGATTTTCCAGTTTGGCGATGGCTTCAATTCCCGTTAACAAATGTTGGGCTGCTTCGGTTTCCGAATAGCCGCGTCTTTGCGCTACTTTAATTGCAGCTTCATCTGCATCTAATTGAGATTGAGAATTGCGATTTGCACGCCAAATTTGAGCGGTAGCTAGTGCGGTTAATCCGCCAGCAACGACAATTCCCACTGCATCCTTTTGAAAAATTTCTACCATCGAGCCTAACAATCCGGCAATGGCTATTCCTTGGTATAAATCGGGTTTAAACCATTTTATGCTAGTTAGCCAAGCAACTGTTCGCAAAAGAATTAAGTCTCTTTGAGGTCTGCTTAATCTTCCCCAGAAATCAAAATTAATCCAAATTGGTCTTTCGGTAGACCAAGGTAAGGGAAATTGAATATCTATTACTTTTGGTTGCTCTGGTTTGCTGATGATTTTGGTCATCATTCGACCGGAAGCGGGCATGATATCTAAAAGGCGACGAATTTCTGAAGATGGCTCCATGAATCGATTTTAGATTTTATATTTTCGATTTTAGATTGATTTTAACTATAGCGATCCTATTTAAGTAATCAACCCTACCCTAGCCCTCCCCTTGGTAAGGGGAGGGTTGGGAGGGGTTTAGTTGTTCGCAATTCATTTAGGATCGCTATATTTGGTTGAAAAATGGGGTTTCTCACATTTAAGCTGATGCTTTTTGTGGCTGTGTTGAAAGAAACCCGGTTTTTTTGGCTGATTTTACCAATGACCAATGACCAAAGAGCATTAACGTTGAGGGGTGGGAGTTGGTTTGGCAGGGTTAGCTGTGGGGGCGGCGAGTGGTTTAGCAGCAGGCTTAGTAGTTGATGCGGGTTGAGCCGCTGGGGTTGGTTTTGGTGGGGTGGGTGCGGGCGATTGGATGGAAGCTGGTGCGGTTTTGGCAGGTGGCGGCGTTTTTTCCCCTAAAATGCTGGGGTTTCCGGTGTCGAATACGCCGGCGATACAAGCAATCATGATCGTGGCGAGAGTACCGACGAATAATGCTTTCCAACCTAATGAGGAAATGTCTTTGCGGCGGGAAGGGATGAGGGCTATGGTACCGCCAACGAAAATGCCGACGGAGGCGAGGTGAGCGAATCCTGAGAGGGCGTAACTGCCAATTAATACGGCGCGATCGCTAATTTGTCCGGCGGCGGATGCTTCTGCTAATGATTGGTAAGGGGGGATTGCTGTTTCTAATAATCTGCGCCCGATAATTACGGAAGTTTGCCACACTTCGTTCCATTCTGTAGAGACTCCCGTTAATATGGTCAGGGGTAAAAATAAAACTCCTTGAATGTTAGCTAAATTAACAACAGCAAATACACTACCGATTGGTTGAGGTAATGTGGCTAGCCAACCAAAAAATTGATTTATTAAAGAAACTAAGCCCAGAATTAAAATTAACACGGCTGCGATCGCTACAGCCATTTTTACCCCATCCAATGCTCCCACAATTGCTGCATCTAATGGACTGACTCGTTCGATCGGTTCTCCTCCTACCATTTCTGGTTTTCGGTCATCTTCGTCTTCATTGAGAGCGTCATCTAAAGCTTCATTTCCCAGTTCTGTACCGCTGAATTTTTTTTCGGCTTCGTCTTCTTGAGGAATACCGCCAGCAGTTAAGGGAATTTCGGTTTCGGGAACCAAAATTTTTGATAAAACGAAACAAGCCGGAATTGCCATGATCGAGGCAGATACTAAATGTCCCAAAATGTTGGGAAAAACCGGTTTGAGGAAACTTACATAAATTGCTAAGGTAGAGGAAGCTGCCGTACCGAAACAACAAGACAAAATCGCGCAGAGTTCGCTGCGCGTCATTTTAGGTAAATAAGGTTTAACGACTATTGCTGCTTCAATACCTACAAAAATATTGGCGGCTCCACTTAATGACTCGGCGCCACTTAAGCGCATGGTTTGATAAAAGACTTTGGCAAAGAAATTTGTGATGATTTGAATCACGCCAATATTATATAGTAATGCCATCAATCCGGAGAAAAAGATGACGGTTGGTAATGCCCGAAAAGCAAAAATATAGCCTAAATTGACGGGTGGCGTTACGTCTGGTCTGGGTACGATGTTAGCGCCGAAGACAAATCTAGCTCCTGCATCTGCGGCGAGAAATACGCTGTCTAATAAGCCGGTAAACCATTGCAAGGCTTCTCTGGTGGGGGGAAATAGAAATACGAAAGCGCCTAAAACTAATTGCAAGCCAATGCCGGATATGATAACTCGCCAGGGAATGACGCGACGGTTTTCAGAAAATAACCAGGCAATCAAGCATAAGCCAAAAATGCCAAAAAACGACAGAATATTAAGGTAGATCGGATGGGTCATGAGTAGATTCCTTGGGGGAACGATGGGAGAAAACGATCGAAAAGCTGAAGTTAAGCTTATCGAGAAGATTTCTATTTGAGAGTACGGCAGTATACACCCCAGACAATCATCTTATAATTGAGGCTATGCTGCACGACTGGTGATGCAAAATCAAGTAATAAGTTCCTCATCTAGAAGAAGCTTAAGGTTTTTATTCCGTGACCGAAGCGATTTTACATTTCTTATTTAGTTTCGTTAAAGTTGATAATGGGCGATAGAGCCTATGGAAATTTGAAGCATGGATGCTTTTGCCCCGATTCCGCCTGATTGGACACAAGCTGCGGTTCACGCCCACGAGTTCCGCTGTCCCACTTGTAATTCTACTTGCATGGAAGCAAAGCGAGTTTGGATTAATAGGCGATCGCCAGTTTACACTGAAGACTATCGCAAAAAATGGCAGGAGTTCTACGAGTGCCAGTGTGGTACTGTTTGGTGGGCGTGGAGTAACGAACGTCCGCCATCGGAGTTTGCTGGGAGGGAACCTCCCGTGGACGATCTTTTTTAATACCAGTTCATTCAAACACTGTCAAATTTACTATTTTGGCAGGTGGTTCTCCTATGAGGGGAAAGATAAGTGGCAAGCTTAAAGTGAATTGGTATGTTTGGTTTACTAAATACGATCGAGAGTCAACCATACTTAGCCATAAAGGTTTCGGTAATTTTGCGGAGTGGTTTATCTAAAATGTTTAGGGCTTGGATTGCGATCGTCTCCGGTATATTTCCGTAAAATGCTTGAGCAATCCCTCCTGTAATGCAAGCAATGGTGTCAGTATCGCCACCGATAAAAATGGCATTCCGAATTGCATCTTCAAAGTCAGTTGATTCTAAAAAAGCAATCAAAGCTTGGGGAACGCAACCAGCACAAGTAATATCAGCAGGTTCAACTTGTTCTATAGTCCGATCTAAGTTGTAGTTAAAAGTTTCTTCAATATAAGACTTAATTTCTGCTTTACTATAGCAATCCTAAATGAATTGCGAACAACTAGACCCCTCCCAACCCTCCCCTTACCAAGGGGAGGGCTAGGGTG
>DATNQN010000140.1 GCA_036703985.1 Leptolyngbyaceae cyanobacterium | reverse complement strand
CCTGCTCCCCTGCTACCCTGCTCCCCTGCTCCCCTGCTCCCCTGCTCCCCTGCTCCCCTGCTCCCCTGCTCCCCCTCACCTCTACCCGCCATAGAGTACGTGATTGCGAACATCTGCGCCTAAACGACTATCATCGCTGTAGCTAGTCGGAGTGGGAAGCACGATTTTGGTTGCTTCTGGTTTAGTATTCCAAGATTTAATTAAATTTTGTAAGAGTTTATCTTGTTCGACGCGGAGTGCGGGAATGTCGTTGCCTCGGTTGACGATCGCAAACCACACCAAACCGCGATCGCGAGTAGGCATTACTCCGGCTAGAGCGCTGACATTTCGCAGCGTACCCGTTTTCATCACCGTAGCCTCTGGCATATGGCGACGGATCATCGTACCAACTCGATCGTGACCGGAAACGGGAAACAAATCTCCAATCGTTAAACCTAAAGGCTGCATTTTCCGTTGGATCGCCATTAGCATAGCGCAAGCAGCCCTGGGGGAAATCCGGTTTTCCACGCCCAATCCAGAGCCGTTAATTAATAAAATTTCCGATCGAGGAACTCCCGCTGCTTCTGCTGCCAGCTGTCTGACCACTTGTGCACCCCCCATCAGATCGGCTAGCATTTCAGCTATCTCATTATTACTGTAGACATTCATTTCTTTCAAAATTTGGGCCAGAGTAACAGAGCGGTGACGCAGCAATAAGGTTTGTTTACTATTTCCCCCGGCTTGGGAATCGAAACTAACAGAGGGAGATGAATCGATTTTGACACCGCCCGCGATCGCTAATTGAGGTTTTGGCGTTCCTTTCGGCATCAAATAATATCGGTAGCTATATCCTCTCGCCCAAGTGCTAGAGTTAAAACCTTGTTTGAGCGTTAGACCAGCTTGGGCGATCGATCGGCTGTAATTCATGTAAAACTTGCCTTTAACGATTAAATTGCCCGTCACCCGCTTGATACCCATTCGATTGAGGGCATTACCGACTGCGATCGCCTCTTCCCAAACAAACAAAGGATCGCCGCTGCCAGTAACTACCAAATCCCCCTGCAATACCCCATTTTTAATTGGCCCCGTGGCACTAAAAACCGTATCGAATCGGTGGGTATGCTCCCACGTATGCAAACTGGCCAAAGAAGTAGCAATCTTGGTTAAAGAAGCTGCTGGCAAGGGAACCGTACCTTGATTGCTAGATAGTAAAACCGGGCCTGACTGAATCCATATGCCCTGACTATCGGCCATCCAACCTTTTTTAGATAATTCGCCCAAATATTGCTCTAACGTAAGTGCTGTAGAAGGTTCTGGCGCTCCTGAAAGGAAAAATGCCGGACTACCAAACCATGTCATTGCCTGCAAACTACTTTGCTTAGATGGTTGCATACCAGCCATATTTAGCCAAGCAGACATTAACCCGGTAGTAAATAATTCCAGCATTTTTACATCTCCTCTATAGCTTCGGGCAGTGAATAATAGTATCCATTCTTTGCTTTCCAAAACCCGGTTTAGTTAAAATTGCGAACAAAAAAAGGATAGAGTCAACGGGGACAAGCGTGAAGAGTAGGGTCATCCCCTATTAAAAATCACAGTTCGCTCAAGCAGGGCCAAATTTACTATTTGGAGGGGAAACGGAAAGGCAGGGGACTCTCGGGCTGGGAGAAAGAGAAAATTTGCGAATTCTAACGGGTGAGAATTCATCCTTTATCCTTCACACTTGAGACTTCATCCTTCAGACTTTATCCTTTCTTTCCTCCTGGCGTAAACCTGTTTTTGGAGTCGATTCCCTACAAATGCTTTCTTGGTGTGATTTTTCGATATGTACCATCTGGTAAAATTTTTGAGGTTTCTATCACATTGATCAATGGGATCGACTCGCGCACGGATTGCAATTGACGCTATGGGTGGGGATTTTGCTCCCGCCGAAATCGTTGCTGGCGCTCTTAGAGCAAAAGAAGAATTGGACATAGAAGTGTTGCTGGTTGGGGATCGACCCCAAATTGAAGCAATTTTAGGGCAACACGGAAGTTCTTTTCCAGTGGAAATCGTGCCAGCCGAAGGTACGATCGAAATGCACGAAGAGCCATTGAGCGGCTTAAAACGCAAGCCCAAGGCTTCCATCAACGTCTCAATGGATTTGGTGAAGCAAAAACGGGCTGATGCAGTGGTTTCAGCAGGCCACTCCGGGGCGGCAATGGCAGCCGCACTGCTACGCTTGGGTAGACTGCGAGGAATCGATCGGCCAGCAATTGGGGCAGTTTTTCCGACGATCGTCGCTGGTAAGCCAGTGCTGATCCTCGATGTCGGCGCAAATGTTGACTGCCGTCCCAAGTTTTTGGAACAGTTTGCGGTCATGGGATCGATTTACAGCCAGTACGTACTGGGGATACCAGACCCGAAAGTGGGATTGCTCAATATCGGTGAGGAATCTACTAAGGGTAACGACTTGGCAGTGCGAACTCACCAAATGCTGCAAGAAAATAACAAAATTTCTTTCATCGGTAACGCTGAAGGTCGAGATGTCCTCTCCGGTAGGTTTGACGTGATCGTTTGCGATGGTTTTGCCGGCAATGTTCTGCTGAAATTTGCCGAAGCGGTGGGTGAGGTGATGCTGCAAATCCTGAGGGAGGAATTACCTCAAGGATGGCGGGGTCAACTAGGTACGGCAATGCTCAAACCGAATTTGAAGCGAATTAAACAACGGGTGGATCACGCCGAACATGGTGGTGGCTTGCTGTTGGGAGTGGATGGTATCTGTATTATCAGCCACGGTTCTTCTCAAGCTCCTTCCATTTTTAACGCGATTCGCTTGGCTAAGGAAGCTATAGATAACCAAGTATTGGAGCGGATTCAATCTCGGTATCAGAAAGCGGCTGCACCGGCGGCTGATGGAGAGTAATGTTGCAACAATCAGGATTTGGCATTGCCATTACAGGCAGCGGTGCCGCCACACCGACAACTTATTTGGATAATCAGGGTCTAACTCAACTGGTGGAAACATCTGATGAGTGGATTGCTACTCGGACTGGGATTAAACAGCGGCGTCTGGCGGGAGTTGCCGACTCGGTAAGCGACTTGGCGACTGCGGCGGCGAAAGAAGCGATCGCAATGGCTGGGATTTCTCCAGAAGAGTTAGACTTGATTATTCTGGCTACTTCTACGGCTGACGATTTGTTTGGCACTGCTGGCTTAATTCAGGGCAAATTGGGCGCAAAGCAAGCAGTGGCTTTCGATTTAACTGCTGCTTGCTCTGGTTTTGTGTTTGGGATGGTAACGGGTGCCCAGTTTATCCGTAGTGGTGTTTATCGGAATGTTTTGCTGGTAGCGGCTGATATTCTTTCTCGTTGGGTAGACTGGTCCGATCGTCGTACTTGTATTTTATTTGGGGATGGGGCTGGGGCGATCGTGATGCAGGCTTCGGAATGCGATCGCTTTTCGGGATTTGAGCTCAGAAGCGATGGCAGCCAAAATCATTCTTTGAATTTGGCTTACCAAGGACAGCCCAAAGAATTAGTTGAGGGAGTTACCATTAGCCAAGGTACTTACCAACCCATCACTATGAACGGCCAAGAAATTTATCGCTTTGCTGTCAAAAAAGTGCCGGAAGTGATAGAAAAAGCTTTATTTCGCGCTAATTTGAGCGTTGACAAAGTAGATTGGCTCATCCTACATCAAGCTAATCAACGCATTCTGGATGCAGTTGCCGATCGCCTGAAGATTCCCCCCGATAAAGTAATCAGCAATCTAGCCCATTACGGCAATACTTCCGCTGCTTCTATCCCGATCGCTTTGGATGAAGCAGTGCGCCAAGGGAAAATTAAACCCGGAGATACGATCGCGGCTGCTGGTTTTGGTGCTGGCTTAAGTTGGGGAGCCACTATTTTCCAATGGGGGAAATAGGAGGTTTTCTATTTGTGGATGGGATAGTCATAAGTTAAGACACCCAGAATAATAACTATGTTTTTAAACGTCCGTAATTTGGACAAAAGAAAACTTGTAGGGGACAGGTTGTTTAGATACAATCTGTCCCATTATTAATGGTGTATAGAAACCCGGTTTCTTGAAGAAACCGGGTTTCTGAGATTGACAAGCGACTATAACTTACTCCGGTAAAAATTCGGAATCGAGCGCTAATTCAGTTGTGTAAGGACAATCTAACGGAAAAGCTTCTAATGATAAACCTGTTTCATCTGCTGCTTGTTCGCGAGCATTTACATAGCAATCAGCAAATATTTCTTGAAAATAAGGTACTAAACTTGGCGAATCCTTCAAATCTTCTTTAATACGCCTGCGATGTTCCCGAATACTGCTTTTCCAACTGCCACTACGAGATTCTGGTTGATATTGCCATTTAAGAAGATGAAGTAAAATTACTATCAAGTTACTTTTCAGGCTTTTTCGCTCCCGTTTTGACATATCCTCAATTTCTTCAATCAAATTTGCCCAGTCTACGGAAGCATAATCCTGGTTACGCAATTGTTCGATTGTCGTTTCTAACCAGCACACGAAATCGTTTTCATAGAGACTTTTTTGGCTGGCTTGTAATTCGGTTGCCATCAGTCTGTCTCCCACATCTGAAAGCTTTGTTTTATTATAAGAAAATAAGGTTACATCACCAATTTATTCTGGTAGAAATTGAGAATCGATCGCTAATTCGGGCGTGTAAGTACAGTCTAATGTAAAAGAATCTAACCCCAAACCTGTTTCAGCAGCAGCTAATTCCCTGGCATCTTGATAGCACTCATTAAATATTTCAGTAAAATACGATTGCAAACTTGGGCTTTCCTTAAAAGCTTTTTTAAGTCTTTGTCGATGCTCAACAATAGTGGCTAGCCAACTGTTCGATCGTTTTTCTGGTTGATACTTATATTTAAGGAGGTGCATTAACAAAATTTTTAAATTGCTATAAACCGCTCGTTTTTCACTCCTACCCATATCTTCAATTTCTTCTAGCAAATTAGCGGTATCAAGCAAAGAAACTTGCCCTTCTCTCAAGAGTTTGGCAGTGGTTTCCAACCACAAGTAGTAATCTTCTTCATATAATAGAGATAAATTGTGAACTGTTGACGGCGGAGATGGTTTCATTGATAATCACTCCAGCATAATTGAAATAACGTAATATTAAATTTTTCACTCTTTTTTGCTTGTGGCATTGTCTCGATTAACTCCCGTAGCGCTTTGTTGACTGACTCCGCAGTTGTGAAAAACTCAGCTACATCTTCATCTAAGACGACAACTTTTAATCTCTTTTTTTCAGAGCGATTAGCTTTCGCTTTCTGGTAATCAAAATTGTACTCAGGTAAAAGATCGTCGTCAGAGTTTTGCGATTTATTAAAAGATGTTTTGTTCATAGCTAATAAGTATAAACTAATCGCGATCGCTCCAGTATTGTGGTCTACGCTTGTGATGTGCTACTGCCAAAATACGAATCTCTTCGCCTTCAAGGATACGGTACAGCAGCGAGTAAGGAAATTTAGGCAAAATTAGGCGACGAACTGAACCCTGAACGTCTAAACCTGCTTCCGGATAACGTCTGAGGAAATTTACTGCGTGTTCTACCTCTTCTAAATATTCCAACCCTAGCCCCTGTCTTTGCTCTTCGTAGTAGGTAACGGCGTTAGCTAACTCCTCATTTGCTAATGGATGAAATACAACTTGTTTCATTGCAAAGACTCGCGAAGTTTATGAAACACTTGTTCCGCAGGAATGCCAGTAACTCGATTTTCGTCCATTGCTCGATCGCGCAATTGGGCTTCCTGAGTCCAGGCACTTGCAACTTCTCGATCGATTTCATCGCTTTGACCTAAGTATGCAAGGAGTTTGGCTAGCAGTGCGGCTTGAGAATCTTTTGGTAGTGCCAGAACTTGCGCTTCTAGCTGTTCTAGTGTCATGATGATTTGAAACTCCCTAGTAACTATTCTTAAATATTAGCTAAAAAAGTCGAAAACTTTTTTCCTGTCATTTAAGAGCCCTTTTGCGATCGATGCCTCAAGAATAACAAGCTAGTAACTAATGTTTAGTTTAAGCAACGCCATATCCCGTATAAGGACGCTTATAAGGTGGATGCAATCCTAACACGATATCCTCTTTTGGCACTCCCATATCAACCAATTCTTCCGCTATATTTACATCCGTCATATTTTGTTGAATCCAGATTTTGCCATCTCGAATATCAAAGTGCATCACGATATGATACACCCGATGTAATCCATTCCAACCTATCCGCATCCACTGGTAGCGATCGCGAATTGTATCGAAAATTAATTCATTATCAACCTCACTATGCTGAAGTTGAGCGCTACCATGCTTGGTGAGAACTTCTTGAATGCAATCGCGATAATGTTCTAACTTATCCATTGCACGATCTCCTCTAAAATTGGGTCATATATGAGTAGGCTAAGTTGATGTCTTAGTACAGCAATTTGAGCTAACCGCGTCTGAAAGAATGTCTCGTAAGTTTCTAAAGGAACCGCCAAGTATAAAAAGCGATCTGGTTCATTTTCCTCTATCATAATTTGATAATTGAGAAACTGACCTAGTGCTGTGTGGAATTCACTCACTGCTGAGGGACTAGCAAAACTCTTGACTTCAACAGCAATTTTTTCACCACCTCGTTCTGCTGCAATCAAACGTTCTGCGCCTAAGTCAATTTTTAAAGTTACTTCATCCAATTCCAGTTCTAATGGGTCATGAGTAATTGCCCACTGTTGTTTTTGTAGTGCCCGTTTTACGGCTTCATGAAATAAGTCTCTAGCAGACATTATGGTGCTACAACATTTACAAATATTTTCGATTTCTTCTCTTTTCTGATCCAATTGGGAAAGATAGGTTGAGATACTTTGTTCTCCTTGGCAATTCTAATTAAAAACCTTAGTGCTTCATTTACTGACTCTGAATTAGGAAATACTTCTGCAACATCGGGATCTAAACGAATTGTGGTTCCACCAAAAGTTTTTCGTTCAGAACCTAATTTTCTGACACGCAAACTATGTAAATTGTATTCAGAACGCAATTCATCTTCAGTTTCCATACTAACTTTCACTGATTTAAAGTGACTTATAGCTAGTAGGGTGGGCATTACCCACCCTACTAGCTAGGTTTTTTTATTTTAATCGACGGCTATGAGGCTTCCATCACTATTCATATCAGCAATCTGATGAATACTCTGATGCTCAACTCCTCATATCAACAATAGCAGAACTAACACCATAGAGAAAGTCGGAAGCTTCTTGAATCATCTCAGATAAGTGCCTGATATTTATATATTGCAAGTCAGCCAGGGGATTATTTCCCTTTTTGTCTCCAGGATATCGGAATGAGTATGATTGTTTATCACGTTTGCTAAATTCATTAACTATATGCTCAATAAGACTTTCTCCTTGTGTTTCTTCTTCGTCCGGCAAAAGCTTTTTAATAACTTCCTTTACTTGCTTCCATAATTCTTGCAAATCATGTATTGGGGGAAAGTCTTTTCCTTCATTTAATAACAACCATCCTTCACGAATAATTTCTTTAAAACGAAGTTCCAGATGTTGCCGATACAGAAAGACAATTGGATAAACAAGAGTATCTTGATCTGTACCATTTTCAATAACGTGTTTCACAAGAATATCTGCGGCACTTTTGTATCCCACAGCCAACACATCAAAGCCATAAAAGAGGTTGATACGGGCATCATTCATACAATCAATATCTGAAATAAAAAGCCCTTTATAGGATTTTTTATTTTTACCCATTTTAATACTCCTTATCTATAAACCCACCCGAACTCTTTTGTTCAGGTGGGGCAATCTCTACACTATTGTAGCAGCTAACAATTAACTAGATTGAACTGTTAGCAATTCTTGCGGTAATCGCTTAAATGCCAGACGTTCGTTTTCCACATCTACAAAGATGGTATCGCCATCATTGAATTCACCGCGCAAAATAGATTTAGCAATTTGAGTTTCTAACTCCCGTTGAATTGCTCTCTTTAATGGACGTGCGCCGTAAACTGGGTCGTATCCTACATCTGCTAAGAAGTCTAATGCAGAATCAGAAAGTTTGAGAGACATTTTGCGATCGCTTAAACGTTTACCCAATCTTTGTACTTGCAATTGTACGATTCTTCGCAGTTCTTGCTTATTCAAACCGTGGAAGATGATCATTTCATCGATCCGGTTGAGGAATTCCGGACGGAAATTACTCCGCATCGCATCCATCACGCGACTCCGCATTTCTTCATAGCGGGAATCATCGCCAGCTACATCTAAAATGTATTGAGAACCGATATTGCTGGTCATGATAATTACGCTATTCTTAAAGTCTACCGTGTGACCTTGAGCATCGGTAACGCGACCATCATCAAGAATTTGCAACATCACGTTGAAGACATCCGGATGCGCTTTTTCGATTTCATCGAATAGAATTACCGCATAAGGACGACGCCGAATTGCTTCGGTTAATTGTCCGCCTTCGTCATAACCGACATATCCGGGAGGCGCACCAATCAAACGCGATACGGCGTGTTTTTCCATGTATTCGGACATATCGATTCGCACTAAAGCTTCTTCGGTGTCGAATAGATAAGCAGCTAAAGCTTTAGCTAATTCGGTTTTGCCAACACCCGTCGGACCGAGGAAAATAAAGCTAGCGGTAGGACGATTCGGGTCAGCTAAACCTGCGCGAGAACGTTGAATTGCATCAGCAACCGCCGTTACTGCTTCTTCTTGTCCGACTACTCGCTTGTGCAATTCTTCTTCCAATTGCAGGAGTTTTTGCATTTCCGATTCCACTAATTTGCTAATCGGAATTCCCGTCCACTTGGAGATGATTTCGGCGATATCTGCTTCGGTGACTTCTTCCCGCAATAGGGATTTTCCACCAGTTTGAGTTTGTGCTAGTCTGACTTCGGCTGCTTCTAATTTACGCTGCAATTCGGTCATCGTGCCGTATTTCAATTCAGCGGCGCGATTGAGATCGTAATTGCGTTCTGCTTGTTGAATTTCGACGTTAACGCGATCGATCTCTTCTTTGATGGTTTGAATATCGACGATCACGTCTTTTTCAGATTGCCATTGTGCGCTTAAAGCACGTTGTTCTTCTTTGAGATCCGCTAGTTCTTTTTCTAATTTTTCCAAGCGTTCTCTGGAAGCTACATCGGTTTCTTTTTGCAGCGACAGTTTCTCCATTTCTAATTGAAGAATTTTGCGATCGATCTCGTCAAGTTCTTCCGGCTTAGAGGTAATCTCCATTTTCAGACGCGCCGCCGCTTCGTCCATTAAGTCAATTGCTTTATCTGGTAAAAAGCGATCGCTAATATAACGAGTAGACAAAGTTGCCGCCGCTACCAACGCACTATCAGAAATTTTAACCCCGTGGTGAACTTCATAGCGCTCTTTCAAACCCCGTAGAATCGAAATCGTATCTTCTACGCCTGGTTGATCGACGTAAACTTGTTGGAAACGACGTTCCAAAGCAGCATCTTTTTCCAGATACTTGCGATATTCATCCAAAGTTGTCGCACCGATGCAACGCAACTCACCCCGCGCTAACATCGGTTTAAGCAAGTTTCCCGCATCCATCGCGCCTTGAGTTGCACCTGCACCAACAACGGTGTGAATTTCATCGATAAATAGGATGATATTTCCTTGGGAATCGGTAACTTCTTTGAGTACTGCTTTCAAGCGTTCTTCAAATTCACCTCGGTATTTCGCACCGGCAATCAAAGCGCCCATATCTAAGGCAATTAGTTTACGATCTTTGAGAGATTGGGGTACGTCGCCGCTGAGAATTCTTTGCGCCAATCCTTCTACGATCGCAGTTTTACCAACTCCCGGTTCCCCGATCAACACGGGATTATTTTTCGTCCGACGCGATAAAATCTGAATGGTGCGGCGAATCTCGTCATCTCGTCCGATTACTGGGTCTAGTTTACCAGCACGAGCCAATTCCGTGAGATCTCGGCCATATTTTTCTAAAGCCTCATATTTGCCTTCCGGATTTTGATCTGTCACTTTCTGGCTTCCTCGGATTGCTTTGATCGTATTCTTTAGTTTGGCTTCATCCAGTCTAAATTCTTGAAATAAGGATTTGCCAAACCGATCGTCCTGTGCAAAACCTAGTAACAAGTGTTCGATCGAGATAAAGTCGTCTTGTAATTCTTTGCGATAAGTATCTGCTCTATCTAATAATGTATCGACGCTGCGACCCCAGTAGGCGGAACTGCTACCAGAAACTTTCGGATAACGCTTGATGAAGTCTTCCGTGTAGTCCCGCACCCGTTGCACGTTCGCCCCAGCTTTATTTAATATACTGGCAGCCAAGCCCTCTTGTTCCAGCAGCGATTTCATCAAGTGTTCGGTTTCGATGTACTGCTGCTGGACTGTTTTTATGATATCCGGGGTGCGCGCGATCGCTTCCCAGGCTTTTTCAGTAAATTGATTTGGATTATTGGGTTGCATCTTTCGCTGTCCCCTCCCTATATGTATACCTTTATCTAACTAAAGCTATTCTAGGAAACTGGGAAGCAACCGCAGGATCGGTGTTTGCGTATTCTTTTATGGGTATTTTCCTACCCTCTGGCTTTAAGCCGCAAAAGCATTTAATTTCGTTATGCCGCCAAAACGACTTGCGAAAATTTTTGTCTGACTGGCAAATAGATGGTAAATTCGGTTCCCTTACCCGGTGCGGAATAAAATTCTATTTTCCCTTGATGCTTTTCAATTACTTTATAGCTAATTGACAAACCTAAACCAGTACCTTGTCCTACTGGCTTAGTCGTGAAAAACGGATCGAAAATTTTATCATGAATTTCTGTAGGAATGCCTCTCCCGTTATCGCTAATTTTAACTAAAATTTCATCTGATGAATTGTTTTCCGTTTTAATGGTAATCTGCTTGTTTTCCTGTCCTTTACAAATAAGCAAAACATCGATCGCATTATTCAAAATATTCATGAATACTTGGTTAAGTTGGGCTGGATAGCATTCTATTAAAGGTAATTCACTATAATCCTTTTTGACATTCACCGCTCCTCTGAGCCGATTGCTTAAAATTAGTAATGTATTATCAATTCCTTCGTGTATATCTACCTTTTTGATTTCCGCTTCATCTAATCTAGAAAAATTCCGTAGAGATAAAACCAACTCTCTAATTCGTTCCGTCCCCGATTTCATTGAACTAAGAATTTTTGGCAAGTCTTGACTGACAAAATCCAAATCCATCTCATCAATTTTATCTTCAATTTCTGAGCTTGCTTCTGGATAGTGTAATTGGTATAATTTCACTAAATTAAGCAACTCTCCCATATATCCTTCTAAATAGGGAATGTTTCCAGAAATAAAATTCACTGGATTATTAATTTCATGAGCAATTCCCGCCACCATCTGCCCGAGACTTGACATTTTTTCAGTTTGCACTAACTGCGCTTGCGTTTGCTTGATTTCTTCTGTGTAAAGTGCAACTCTTTGAATTAGCTGATTGAGAGAATTCGCTAATTGTCCGACTTCATCATTAGTGGTAACTGGTGCCACCAGGTTAAAATTACCTGTTTCCGTCACTCTTTGTGCAACAGCCGTAGTAAATACCAATGGACGGGCAATTACCCAACTGGTGTATGTTGCCATCGCTACTGCCATCCCGATCGATACCAACAAGCCGATCAGAAGGATTAGACTACCTAAATTTTCTGCTTGTTGATATTTAATAAATTCTTGTTCTTGTTGCTCGTGTAATGTTCTTGATAACTCTGCTAACTCGCTGGAAAAGCTATTAAAATCTCGTGCTAGTTCAGTAGTCATTAATCGCATCAGCGATTGCTGAATTTCTTTGATTTCGTCAGGTGATAAAACCGAATCATATATCGGTTGCAGCAAATTCATTAATCGATCGGAATAAATTTGCACTGTAATATCATACTTTTTAATTAGTTCTTTGACTTTTTCATCTGCTTCTTTATTATATTGATTTTCTAAAAAATATTTATCTTCAACTACTTTAGATAGTCTGTGTAAATCCAAATTAATATGACTTATTTGTTGTAAGAGTTCTTCCGATTCAACAGCATATTTATTAGGCTGCATCACCAGAACGAATAGCTGCTGTTGATGAGTTTTTGCCTGTAGCACCGCATCTTGCAAATATTTGACGATCGAAGCTTGTTGATGGACTCGCAACCATTCTGCTTTCGCTTCAGCTTTAGATTGCTTTTCGATTACTAATCCAGTAATTGTACCTAAAACTGCAATGCTAATGGCAACAGCATATCCGTAACTAATTTTTTGCCTGATACCTAAACCTCTAAATACTCCTCCAAATCTTACTCCTGGAAGCTTGTGCCAAAATTTTGGCGTTTTAGATAAATACACTGATAGGAGCGATGGGAGAACAGGCTGTTGATAACGCATTAGCGACCCCTATAGCAATTATTAAATAATTCTTAAGCATAAGCCACAATATAACAAAACATGGATATCATGGCAAGTTTAAGTTATTGAGCAACAAATCAGTCGATCGCCACGTCAACCAAATGCTCTAGCAACTCAGTTAGAAGACTGGAGAATAGGAAATGATAAAAGATGAAGGATGAACTAAAAAATAGTCATTCCATCTCCCGGTGAGGCTAAATATTTAAATTAAATGCTTAGTAGCCGATCGCTTGGTAAGCTAAAGCTTTTGAGAAAGCATTACCATAAACAACAACCAGGTGAATTCTTACCCGCTATGAGCTATTGCCTCAATCCCTATTGCAAAAACCCCCACAACCCCGTGGGAACACAAGAGTGTTTAAACTGCTCCTCCCAACTGTTACTAAAAGAACGCTATCAAGCTACTAGGCAGATCGGTGAAGGAAATTTTAGCCGAAGCTTTTTGGCTGAAGATACACGACAAGCTAACACGAACTGCGTCATTAAGCAATTTTCTCTTCAGCCTCAAATTCAAGGTAATTCGGAGGCGATGGCGAAAACGATCCAGTTGTTTGAACAAGAAGCAAAACTACTGGTAGAAGTAGGAGAGCAATGTCCGGAAATACCTGCTGTATTGGATTATTTTGTGGAAGATAAGCGCTTATACTTAATCCAGCCCTATATTGAAGGGCAGAACTTATGGCAAGAGTTACAAGCGCAAGGGGAATTTAACGAGCATCAACTGCGAGAATTCTTGTACGATTTGTTGCCGGTGTTGCAGTTGCTTCACAAGCGGCAAATTATTCACCGCCAAATCAAGCCTACTAATATCATCCGCAAAAGTAGCGATCGCAAATTCATGCTGATGAATTTGGGCATTTCTAAGCAACTCAGCGAAACCAAGTTACTGAAAATCGGTTCTCGCACTACAGAACCGTATTTAGCTATAGAACAAGTACGGACTGGTAAAGCGTACCCAGCCAGCGATTTATATAGTTTAGGCGTTGTCTGCATCCAAATGCTCACCCAAGCGCAGATCGAAGAACTTTACGATCCTCTAGAAGGACGCTGGGTATGGCGAGAATATTTGAGGAACATTGGTAAAGATGTCAGCGACGAATTGAGCCAAGTCTTAGACAAAATGCTCAAAGATGCGGTAAACGATCGCTATCAGTCAGCAACAGAACTCCTGAAAGATTTTTACGACTCAGCTAGCAAGCGCGTTACCCGGATCTCCGCTGCCGGAAAAACTCAAGCTCAACTACAACAAGCAAAGCAAACACAACAAACACAACAAACGCAGCAACCACAACAACCACAACAACCACAACAAACGCAACAACCACAACAAAAAATCGTCGGTTGGCGATGCGTTCATACCCTCAACAGACACACTGATACAGTTACTTGTGTGGTATTTGGTCGCTATCGTAACCTGTTAGCTAGCGGGAGTGCTGACTCCAGCATTAATGTTTGGCATTACCCCAGTGGCAAGCTAGTTCATAAGCTCACCGATCATTCGGATACCGTGACTGCAATGGCATTTAGTCCGGATGGTAAAGTTCTGGCGACTGGAAGCGCGGACAAAACAATCAAAATTTGGCAAATCGATAGTGGCAAACTCATCTATAGTTTTACAGGACATTCCGTAACCGTTTTTTCCGTGGCTTTCAGTCCCGACGGTCAACTTTTGGCTAGCGGTAGCGGTGATGGCACGATCAAGCTATGGCAACTCGGTACGGGTAAGTTGGTAGAAGTATTAACCGGACATTCCGATTTTGTGGAGTCAGTTGCATTTAGCCGCGACGGACAATTTTTGGCTAGTGGTAGTTGGGATAATACGATCAAAATTTGGCAAGTTGCCACTGGAAAGCTGCTTTACACTTTAACCGGACATTCTGGATCGGTTTGGTCGATCGCCGTTAGCCCCGACAGTCAGACGATCGCAAGCAATAGCGGCGACAATACCATTAAAATTTGGCATCTGGCTAGCGGTCTATTGGTTCGCACCCTCACAGTAAACTCTGGTTCTACTTGGTCAATTGCCTATAGCCCCGATGGACAAACGATCGCCAGCGACAGTAACGATAACACGATTAAAATTTGGCACGTAGCTAGCGGTCAACTGGTTCGTACTCTTAGCGGACACTCAGGACAAGTTCGCTGTGTTGCTTTTGGCTATCAAGGTAAAACAATAGCCAGCGCCAGCGATGATATGACGGTGAAAGTCTGGCGGTGTGATTGAGGAGAAAAGGGAAGCGAAACGCAATAGTTCAAGTGAATGGGAAAAAGTTAATAATTTTTTACGAAACATCTGAATTGTGTGGCCAAAGGTGTGAAAGCCGATCGCAAGTTGCAGGGTGCAAGGCTCAGGAGGGAAGGGACAAGGGTAGAAGGAAATCCTTGTGCTGGCAAAGTAAGTGAATTGGTATTGATTTCATGGTCAGTTTCAGGGTGCTTTACGCGATCGGCCCCAAAAAACTACCTCCAGTTTAGAGCTTTAAGATTAATTTCCAATTCTTTTTGCATTTTGTACCTATTTTATAAAAAAAAAGACAAAAAACAATTTAATAACCTATTTAAACATCTGTGAAGTTAATTAACCTAATTAAAGCAATTTTATGATTATTTAAGCTCTAATACTTTTTTTTAAACCCCGATCCTAATTTAGAAGCCCTTTCTTTTCCTGGGAAGTTAGACAATAATGCAAACAAAGAGAAAGCGATAAAAAGAATCAAGCGAGTTTAGTAAGCAACCACTAAGGAGAAAACGAGCGTGAAACTGGCAGTATACGGAAAAGGCGGAATCGGTAAATCCACGACCAGCTGTAATATTTCGGTTGCCCTAGCCCGACGCGGCAAAAAAGTCCTGCAAATTGGGTGCGATCCCAAACACGACAGCACGTTTACGCTCACTGGCTTTTTAATTCCCACCATTATCGATACCTTGCAATCAAAGGACTATCACTACGAAGATGTATGGCCGGAAGATGTAATTTACAAAGGTTATGGCGGAGTTGACTGCGTAGAAGCAGGTGGCCCACCAGCCGGTGCAGGTTGCGGTGGCTACGTAGTGGGAGAAACCGTCAAACTGCTCAAAGAACTCAACGCCTTTGATGAATACGACGTGATCCTGTTTGACGTTCTCGGTGACGTGGTGTGTGGTGGTTTTGCGGCTCCCCTCAACTATGCCGACTACTGCTTAATCGTTACTGATAATGGATTTGATGCTTTATTTGCTGCTAACCGAATTGCCGCTTCCGTCAGAGAAAAAGCTCGCACCCACCCGTTGCGTTTGGCTGGTTTAATTGGCAATCGCACTTCCAAGCGGGACTTAATAGAAAAGTATGTTGAATCAGTACCCATGCCAGTGCTGGAAGTGCTGCCTTTAATTGAAGATATTCGGGTTTCTCGCGTCAAGGGTAAAACTTTGTTTGAAATGGCAGAGAGTGACCCCTCCCTAAATTACGTCTGCGATTACTACCTGAACATCGCCGATCAAATTCTGGCCCGTCCGGAAGGTGTGGTTCCTAATGACTCTCCAGACCGGGAGTTGTTCTCTTTGTTGTCAGATTTTTATTTAAATCCAACAAAACCAACAGCCAAGAGAGAGGAAGAAGAACTAGACTTGATGATGGTTTAATTAAGTCTAGTTTTCAGGATGAGGGAGAGAAGCTGTGGCTTTTTTTGATGACTTTACATCTGCTCTAAAACAAAAGTGGTTGCAATATTACCAAGTCAATCATTCGTGGTTAAACCTGCAAATGGAACTGGAAGCGGTCGATACTCCTGATGGGGGTCGTCGCCCACCTTCTTACCTCATCCTGGGAATACTGAACGCCCTGGAGCCGAAGTTAGCCCAGTTGATGTTGCCATTTGCTAGGCTCAATCCCAGCGCAGATGCCTTGATTCAGGTTTTGGAATTAGATTTCGACCCAGATATTGCTTTGGGAAATCGTAAGCCAGGACAAGCACCACCAGCCGCATCAATTTTGAAGGAAGCACCTCCTGCTACTTTACCAGTGGCAGATACTTTCGATGACTCGGATGGATTTGACGATGACACTAGTTCAGAACCAATAGGTATTGTGACTTCTTCTACCGTCGTTACTTCCTCAACTACAGTAGTTGAGGTTGATTTAGACGATGATGATGCGCTGGAGGATTTTGGTGGAGCACTGATTGAAGAATCTAGCCTGGAAGAGGAAGAGATTGTTGGCTTAATTATTGAGGAAGAAGAGGAGATTGTTAGCTTAATTGATGATGATGTGGCGCTGGATGATTTTGGCGATACTGCTGATGATTTCGGCACTACTACTGAGGAATCTAGCGAAGAAGAAGCAGATGACTTCGTTGGTATAGGTTTGGATGAATTTGGCGATACTTCATCTGAGGCGTTGAGTGAAGAGTCGGAAGACGATTTCGGTGCTTTAGGAATTGAAGATAGTTGGGGTGAGGGAATTACCGAAGAGTCGAGCGACGATGATGATTCGATCGCAGATTTGGGCGACTTAACTTTAGACTCTGATGACGATTTGGGTTCCTTTGGCGATATCAACTTCGATCCTTTTACCGATTCACCTGAAAAGAAGGAAGAAGAAGAGGATGAGTGGAAATAGGCAACGGGATTAGTATTCCTGCAATTAGTCTTAGTTTGTAGTGAGGGCTTTTTTCCTCCTTTTTCCCAATCAGGACTTTAGTCATTACTACAAACTTTTTTCTGCCCGGTTTTCATGCAATTAAATGACAGCATTCTTCGATGAAGGCGGGTATTCACACCCGTTCTAGAGGTTCTTTATTAATTTTCAGCTTTATAGAAATATCACGAGAGAGGATTTAGTTCATGACTGTTGCACAAGAACCACAAGCGCTTAACTTTGAGTGTGAAACTGGTAATTATCATACATTCTGCCCGATTAGCTGCGTAGCTTGGTTATATCAAAAAATTGAAGATAGTTTCTTTTTGGTAATCGGTACGAAGACTTGCGGTTATTTCTTGCAAAATGCGATGGGGGTAATGATTTTTGCCGAACCGCGTTATGCAATGGCAGAGTTGGAAGAAGGGGATATTTCGGCGCAGTTGAATGATTATGAGGAATTGAAGCGCCTTTGTACTCAGATTAAACGCGATCGCAATCCCAGCGTAATCGTTTGGATCGGTACCTGCACCACCGAAATCATCAAAATGGATTTGGAAGGTTTAGCACCGAAGCTGGAAGCGGATTTGGGGATTCCCATTGTAGTTGCGCGTGCTAACGGTTTGGACTACGCTTTTACTCAAGGGGAAGATACCGTACTGGCAGCAATGGCGGCGCGTTGTCCGGAAAAGGCTCCTGTGATGGAATCTGAGAAGGAAGAACGAAATGCGATCGCTAAATTGCTCAACTTCGGTAAAAAGAAAGAAGAAGTAGCATCAGAAGAATCGGAATATGTCAAGCATCCGCCGCTAGTTCTTTTCGGTTCTTTACCCGATCCAGTTGTTACCCAACTAACTCTCGAACTGAAGAAACAAGGCATCAAAGTTTCCGGTTGGTTACCTGCTAAGCGCTTCACCGAACTACCAACTATTGAAGAAGGGTATTATGTGGCTGGTGTTAATCCCTTCCTCAGTCGCACCGCTACCGCTTTGATGCGTCGCCGCAAGTGCAAACTAATTGGCGCACCGTTCCCGATCGGCCCAGATGGAACCCGTGCTTGGATCGAAAAGATTTGTTCGGTGTTTGGAATTGAACCAAAAGGTTTAGAAGAACGGGAACAGCAAATTTGGGCAAGCTTAGAAGATTATCTCCAAATAATTCGCGGTAAATCAGTCTTCTTCATGGGCGATAATTTGCTGGAAATTTCTTTAGCGCGTTTCTTAATTCGCTGCGGAATGACTTGTCCGGAAATCGGTATTCCTTATATGGACAAGCGCTATCAAGCTGCTGAATTGGCGCTGTTAGAAAAAACTTGCCAAGAAATGGGCGTACCGTTGCCAAGAATTGTCGAAAAACCCGATAATTACAATCAAATTCAGCGCATTTACGAACATAAGACAGACTTGGTAATTACTGGTATGGCGCACGCTAACCCCTTGGAAGCACGGGGTATTAATACCAAGTGGTCTGTTGAATTTACTTTTGCTCAAATTCATGGTTTCACCAATGCGCGTGACATTCTGGAGTTGGTAACTCGTCCGTTGCGTCGGAATAACAACCTGAAAGATTTGGGTTGGGATAAATTGGTGAAGGAAGAAGCAAAAATTTAAAGTTTTCCCCTGTTAGCTCCGAATAGATGCGTGATTGGGCGATTTTGCGATCGCCCTTTTTTTTGCAGCGAGTTCCAGAAATGAAGATTAGAATGGATGACAATTCTGTTGAACTAAATGGGATTATCTGAACTTATACCTAGTGGGAGATCACAGAATGAACAAAGCTAAATTGTCTTTGGCTGCTATTGTATCGAGTGCTGCGATCGCAAGTGGCATTTTGTTGAGTTCCGCCGATTCCGCCCAAGCTTGTCGATATTATAAACAAAAATACCAGAAAATAAACTGGTGGCAGTCTCCTTGGTCAATGGTAGTTACTTTGCCTGGAATTGCTTTGGCAACTGCGCTTTATATGGGTGGTCGTTCTTACAAGAATGAGTGGGAGTAATGAGGGTTTTGGCTTTGCAATAAAATTATTTTTAGGAGTGATTGTTTTTGCGATCGCTCTTTTTTTACGAACCACAGAGGCGCAGAGAACACAGAGAAGAGAGGAAGAGAGCGATCGCAAATTTATTAATTAGGAAATTGCTAACTCTAGCGGTTTAGATGGGATAATGTACATTAATTCTGCTTCATCAGGTTGAGTTTCTGAGGGAGCTAATTTCAGCCAGTCATGAAAGCTAATTCCTAGTTGGCTGATAGCTTGTATTTCTGCTTGATATGCTTCAAAGCGGCGATTGGTTTCAATCATCGATTCGACTACTTCCAGCACTTTGGGTAAACGTTTAATAGCTTCTTGCTTCAAATGTTCAGGGTTTGGGCCAAAGAAACCCCAAGGAACCTCAACACGAGCTAAGATTGCAGGTGGAAGAGAGTCTACCCATTTATTGGGGTTTTTCACAAATTTAACGAAATTCTCACGGTAAAGCTCAAAAACCTCGTTTTCATCCAGAGCCGGATTAGTCCATTGGTGGATTCGGGTGAGTCTACGCAAATCAATTTGACCTTTGTACTGAGGCTGTAAATATGCTGCTGGGTTAGTAGTAAGTAGAAGGTCAACATATTTCTGAATACGGGAACGGACAACCTTTGCTCCTTCTTGAAAACGACTAAGTGCTATCTCATGTTCTTCTAACTCTAGATAGCAACGTGCTTCAGTAAGGTAGGCTAAAGATAAGGTCAGCAGATACTCATCAGCAATTTGGCTTTTTTGCTCGAGTTCAGTATCGGTGTAGCCAGTGTAAATATGTTCAGCTTCCAGAAACCGATTGATAGCTTG
Organism: Leptolyngbyaceae cyanobacterium; assembly: GCA_036703985.1. Classification (GTDB taxonomy): domain Bacteria; phylum Cyanobacteriota; class Cyanobacteriia; order Cyanobacteriales; family Aerosakkonemataceae; genus DATNQN01. Next base: position 35,138 of record DATNQN010000140.1, on the reverse strand, counting down.
AATTGCCATACTTCTGCGGGTTTCTCCTTTGCTCGCCGTAAATGCACTAACTGCCAAATCCAGTGCAGCGCGAAGATTAGCATAGAAGCTAAGGTCAATTTTGCGATCGATCTTTTTCAAAAGTTCCTCAGTCTGTTTTAGGCGTTCTTCTAGTTCATTGATGCGCTTCATTACTAACGCAAAACCCATCACGGATACACCCAGACTGAGTACGCTAGCAGCAGAAGTGAGCATCAAAGCACCTTGAACCATCTGCAATTGCTGTGGTACAGAAGCAATTGTCGATCCAGTCTCCCGCAAAAAAGTAACGATTCGTCCTGTTGCCGCTTCCCGAATTACGCCACCAAATCGTTCAAAGCTTCCATCTGCTAATCCCTTGGCAATTGAATCAGCTAGCATAAACGTTGCTGTAATCGCTGGCTGCATAATTTTTTCTCCTAATTGCTAAAACTCTACTGGTGTGGCTCCTTACACCGATGGCTGACTTAGTATTCCCAAACAGCAATAGCAGCTAACAATACGATCGTAATAATATAAGCTAGTGCGATCGCATTCCAATTATTGCAAAATAAGATTGAAGAGATAGTGCGATCGCGCAACAAGTTTTGGCAATATTAAAGTAAAAGATAACAAACATTAATTTATTTCTATGAATGAAAATATTTCATTACTACAAAATACTCATCTAACCTTGCAAATGTCTCCTGCGATCGATATTACAGATGAGCAATTTTTTGCCTTCTGCCAACAAAATCGGGATTATCGCATCGAACGTAGCGCTTCTGGGGAAATTATTATTATGCCACCGACAGGTTCGGAAACGGGAAATCGTAATTTTGATTTAATTGTTCAATTAGGAATGTGGACAAGACAAAATGGTACGGGGATAGGTTTTGATTCTTCGGCAGGTTTTACGCTTCCTAATGGCGCGATTAAGTCTTCTGATGCTGCTTGGGTCAAATTATCAAGATGGAATTCTCTCACCCCAGAACAGCAGCAGAAATTTGCACCCATCTGTCCCGATTTTGTGGTAGAGTTACGTTCGCCTAGTGATAATTTGCAACCTTTGAAGGATAAGTTGCAAGAATATATTGACAATGGTACATCTTTGGGTTTGTTGATCGATCGCAAAAATCGGAAAGTTTATATTTATCGTCCTAATTCGGAAGTTGAATGTTTAGATAATCCTGATACTGTTAGTTGCGAGCCCGTTTTACCTGGTTTAGTTTTGGATTTAGCGAGTATTTGGTGAAAACTAGAATTACCGCTAACTGATTTAAGTATTTTTGGTGACAACGAAGGGTGATTCGACATCGATAATCCAATTTTCGTCCACTATCTGCAAATTTTCGTCCAAAATCAAAGTTAAATCTCCTATTTCATCATCTTCATCATCGCTAATTCCATTGTCTTGGAAAGCGGATTTGTCAGCTTTTAGTAAAAATCTAAGTTTGACCCAGTTAGAACTGCCATTTTCAGTAAAATTAGTGCCGAAAGAACTACTTGATAAATTAGCAGTTATTGGTTTAGTAAAAGTAATTTCTTCATAGAATTTATCTTTTTTATCCCAGTAACCACGTAGTTTAAATTGACAAGCTTCTAAATGTTGGGTAACTAGATTGTTTACGTTTATATCCGCTATTATTTTAGATATTTCATCCCAAATACCTTGACTTTTTACTTTTATTTCCATCATATTTTTACCCCATCAATGATTTGTTCTTTCCCCAGGGAAGTGTAATACCCCATCTATTAATAATCTTCTTACAGATTAACATGGTAAACAGAAACCCGGTTTCTTAAAGAAACCGGGTTTCTATCCTGTACTTCACTGTAATATTTCAGTCCGTTTTAACGGACTTTCGCTATTAGCCTGGGGTTTGAACCCCAGGCGGTTATAATAGCAGCGACTTTACCCTAAACAAGCAGCTAAATCTTCATCCGGTGTTGTAATTGCCTTCAAATTGTATTTTTCAGACAGCAAATTGAACACATTCGGAGAAATAAATGCAGGCAAAGTTGGGCCGAGTCGAATATCTTTAATTCCCAGATACAACAGAGTTAACAAAACTGCCACTGCTTTCTGTTCGTACCAAGACAAAATCATAGATAACGGCAACTCATTCACACTCATATTCAGCGCATTTGCTAATCCCAAAGCAATCTGAATTGCTGAATAAGCATCATTGCATTGTCCCACATCCATCAAGCGCGGAAGTCCGCCAATGTCACCTAATTGTTTATCGAAAAAGCGGAATTTACCACAGGCGAGAGTCAGCACAACACAATCACTAGGAACCTTCTCCACTAACTCAGTATAGTAATTGCGATCGGGTTTTGCACCATCGCAACCACCTACTAAGAATAAATGGCGAATTTGCCCCTGTTTAACAGCATCCAAAACTTGATCCGCGACACCTAATACAGTATTCCGCGCAAACCCAACTTTTACTTCCCTTGGCGCTTCATCTTCCAGAAAACCAGGTAATGACAAAGCCTTTTCAATTACTGGTGTATAATCAGCCACACCCTCATCCACATTAGGAAGATATTTTAAACCTGGATAGGCAACAGGCCCAACACTAAACAGTTTATCTTCATAATTTTCATGGGTAGGCATCAAACAGTTAGTTGTAATCACAATTGCACCAGGAAATCTCGGAAAATCCTTAGTTTGATTTTGCCATGCTGTACCGTAATGACCGTAGAAATGGGGGTAATTTTCTTTCAGGCGTGGATACCCATGTGCTGGCAATAATTCCCCATGAGTATAAACAGTAATGCCAGTATTTGCTGTTTGCTTGAGTATCGCTGCTAATTGTTTAATATCATGTCCTGATACTAAAATTGCTTTCCCTTTTCTATGATTAAGGGGAACAGTAGTTGGAACTGGATGACCGTAAGTATTAGTATGTCCAGCATCCAATAATTCCATCACTCGGTAGTTGACTTCTCCCACTTTCAGGGCAAGATTTACCCAGTCTTCTAAGGTGAGATTAGGATTATCAATTGCAACTAACGCTTCGTGAACAAATCGATAAACTTTCTCATCTTCTTCTCCCAATTCCTGCGCGTGAAAAGCGTAGGACGCTAACCCCTTCAAACCATAGATTGTGGTTAGTTTGAGGGAGAAAATATCAACATTGCCACCGGATTGAGTGATAAATTTGAGCGATAATTGCTCACCTTGCTCAACTAAACTACCATCAAAATCAGGTTGAAAATTAGAAATTTCTGCCCAAGCAGACGGAAGATTAGTTATTTGCTGAATCTGGGTTTTGAGTTCTTCCCGATATACAAGTGCTTGCCGAACATACTCTACTAAACGCTTTTCATAAAAGTTGACATTCGTCATCGTTGCAAATAGCGATTCGCAGGTAAAAACATCAACTGCATGAGTATTAATACCCTGTTCTTTAGCTTTTAAAGCGATCGGAGAGAGTCCCCGCAAACAGTAAACAAGTAAATCGTGAATTGCATTTACTTGGGGACTTTTACCACAAGCGCCCCACTGATGGCATCCTTGTCCGCTAGCAGTTTGTTCGCATTGTTCGCAAAACATTTATTATCTTTCCCAATGAGGTTCTATATATGTCTAATTTGTAACAAAAATTCTGAAAAAATATCCGGACTTAAGTTAAATTTAATATTTTGTTCGTTGGGGCTGAATTGATGCGATCGCTTTGCTAATTCTGGATTCAGGAGCGTTTTTTTTCTTTTGATTTTGTTGTTAATTTTATTATTATTTTTATACTAAACCAGTGATGACTAGCATTGAAATGGTTATTATGTTAATTTATTTTAAATTTTGAAATAATTTAGTTATAATTTATTCAACCGACTTTATGTGCTAATTTTTAATTGTTCATAGTTATATAAATAAAATATTACCCTTGTGTATGTATAATCATCCATAGCAACTCAAAGGAGTTAAATTATGGGTTTAGGTCTTCTCGCTGACGGCAGATGGGTATCAGAACGGGAACAAGAAGACTCCCAAGGCAGGTTTATCCGTCCAGCAACTAGTTTTCGCAACAAAATTACGGCTGATGGTTCTAGCGGTTTTAAAGCAGAACCAGGGCGCTACCATCTTTATATCTCTTGGGCTTGTCCTTGGGCACACCGTACCGCCATTATGCGGAAGTTGAAAGGATTAGAGGATATTATCGGACTTTCAGTTGTGCATCCGGTAATCGATCAAAATGGTTGGGAATTCTCAGAAGAACCAGGTTGTATTCTCGATACAGTAAATGGTTTAAATTATCTTTGGGAAACCTATCTGAAAGCAGATTCAAAATATGAAGGACGGGTAACTGTTCCCGTACTTTGGGATAAACAAACCGAGACAATTGTCAATAATGAGTCTCGCGAAATTATTAAGATTTTCGATACTCAATTTGGCGATTTTGCTAAATCAGATTGGCACTTTTATCCAGATGATTTGCAAGCAAAAATTGAGCAAACAATGGATGAGATTTATCAACCAATTAATAATGGTGTTTATCGGGCGGGATTTGCTGGCAGTCAAAGCGCTTATGAGGAAGGAGTAACGGATTTATTCCATGCTTTAGACCTTTGGGACGAAGTATTAGGTAAACAGCGATATTTGTGTGGAGATAGGATAACCGAAGCGGATTGGTGTATGTTCACAACGCTATTGCGTTTCGATCCAGTTTATTACGGTCACTTCAAATGCAATTTACGCCATATTTGGGATTATCCTAATCTTTGGAATTACCTGAAGGAACTATATCAAATTCCAGGGGTAAAAGACACTTGCAATTTAGATCACATCAAACGACATTACTATGTAAGTCATAACAAAATTAACCCCACTCGCGTAGTTCCTAAAGGCCCGATCTTCGATTTAGAGTCCCCTCATAATCGTAATAATTTATAATGTAGGTTGGATTGAGGAAAGAAACCCAACATTAAATCAGTAGATGTTGGGTTTCGCGATCGCTTAATCCAACCTACAATTTACTAAAATCGCCCTACAATAACTTAAGCAAATCGCCAAATTTTGATTGTTTTATCACTACTACCGCTGACGATTGTTTTGCCATCTTTACTAATATCAACTGCATTTACATCTTTTGAATGTCCTTGCAAAGTATGTAAAAGTTCTCCTGTATTTACTTGCCATAATTTGATGGTTTTATCTTCACTACCACTAATCAGTATAGGTTCGCAGGGATTGAAAGCAACTGTCCTTACCCAATCGGAATGACCGTAAATAGTACGAATTAATTTCCCACTACTTAAATGCCATATTTTAATCGTATGATCGCTACTGCCGCTAGCTAATATTTTACCATTTGGACTGAATGCGATCGCATTTACATCCCTAGTATGCCCGGTAAAATTATTGACTAATTCTCCACTAACTAAATTCCATAATTTCACGGAATTATCGCTACTACCCACAGCAATCATTTTGCCATCAGGACTAAACGTAACTGCGTTAAATCCCCGCGAATCTTTAAAAGTATGCAACAACTTCCCATCACTTAACTGCCAAATTTTGACTTTTTGGTCATCACTACCGCTCGCAATCATTTGTCCATCCGGACTAATATCCACAGATAATGATACAACCGATTCTGAATGTCCGGTAAAAGCGCGAATCAGGGATTGGGTTGACAAATCCCAAAGCTTGATAGAATTAGCAACACTTCCACTAACCAAAAGCTTACCATCTGGATTAAACGCAACTGCTAAAACTGGTTTTGAATGACTCATTATAGAGCAAATTAATTCACCAGTCTGTAAATTCCACAACTTGATCGTATTGTCGAAACCACCGCTAGCAATAATTTTTCCATTTGGACTAATAGCTACTGTTGAAACGGAACTTAAATGACCCGTTAAACTATATACATCTTTCCAGGTATAAATCAGGGTATCTGATGTAGCTGATATAGTAACAGTTGTAGAAGTTATGATAGATTGAGATGAATTTACGTTAGTTAAACTTTGATTTGTATTTGATATTTTTGAAACTGGTACAATAGGCAGTGGCGCATAGTTAGGATTGCACTCTTTAAGAACTTCTAAAGCAGATTGATATCGTTTTTTAGTAGCACCAATAATCAATTTATCTATAATACAAGCTAGTTCATCGCTTACTGGATTATCAACTAAGCATTGTCGCCACACCCATCTATCTTCCGAAGTATCGAATAAATCAAACGGAGAAACTTGAGTTAGTAAATGAATACAAGTAACCCCCAAACTATATAAATCGCTAGCGAAAACTCCTCTGCCTTTAGCTTGTTCCGGTGCGATATATTCAGGAGTACCAATAGTAGTTCCTGTTTTCAGCAAAGCACTCCCCGTTACATATTTAGCTGCGCCAAAATCCACTAACACTAATTGACCGTTAATTGCGCGTATGATATTGGCAGGTTTGATATCTCGATGAATAACATTATGGGAATGGATAAAGTCCAATACAGGTAACAGGCTATTAAGTAATTGCCAAATTTGGTGTTCTCGAAATGACCCTTCTCTCTTCAGTATTTGGGCTAAGTTTTCCCCATCAATAAACTCTTGCACCAAATATTGCCGCTTATCTTGGGTAAAATGGGCAAGTAGGTCGGGAATTTGCGGATGTTTTCCCAATTCATCCAGCCGTACTGCTTCTTGCTCAAATAGTTTAGCGGCTTTCGATACGCTATTAGTACCTTGCGCTTTCGGAAAAAATTGTTTGATGACGCAACAAGGTTTTGATGGCTTGTCTTCATCAATTGCTAAGAACGTTCTACCAAAGCCACCTTGTCCGATTTGCCTGATGGTACGGTAACGTTCTTTCAGCAGTAATTTTGACCCGCAATCAAGACAAAATTTTGCTCCATCTGGATTTTGACGCTTTTGACAGTCCGGATTCAGACAATAGCTCATATTCGGTAAGGCTTTACCTGATGAGTCTATATTAATATCATTTTTATGGCAATAAAATATCTATAACCTTAAATAGGTGCAAATAAAAGCTTTTAGAAAAGTTACGGTGCGTTAACACAGCGTAACGCACCGATGAAAGTAATTGCAACCCCATCTATTAGGAGGGTATAATGCCTTCACTTTTAAGAGATTTTCTATAGCAAGTTAAGTAAGCTATAGTTAATTTCAACAAAATAGTTCTAAACTTTGGGAGCAATTCCCTTTTCTTCAAGGCAACGCTTAAACTGAACTTCCCCTTCAGTAGGTGCTGCTTTATCCGTTACTTTCAAAGTATCGGCTAAATTTTTGTTTCCCATCCGATCCAAGGGTTTATCTAAATTGGCAATATCTTTGGTATCGTTATTTAAATATTTTCGACAATCTCCGATAATGTCAATTCGCGCCTTTCGATTTTTAGCTATATCCGAATTTTCTTCAGTTAAGGCGGTAGGTACGTGAGTATTATCCGCTAAGTTTGCGGAAGCTGAAGGAGTGGTTAAGCTGAATATCCAAAGGTTAGTTATTAGCAGTACGAAGAGAATTGACCGACTAGCTAATGTCCATATTTTGTTTAATTTAAGCATGATCGATACCGTTGATTTGATTGGCTTGTTTTCTGCTATCTGCTATATTAATTAAGACAACAAAAAAGCTAATATTCCTTAAGAAAGATTGGGCGCTGTTTATGGGGTTAATGAGAAATTATCAATCTCTGCCTTTAGCAGATTGAAACTAATTGAACATTACCCGTTCGCTAAAAAAGCGATCGCATATTTTACTTCGTGCAAATCAGTTATGGAAAATCTCCTGCAAACCCCTCACAGTGGCTATCATTGGGACAATAGCGATCGCCGTTTCTTTGAAGGTTGGTACTATCGCGTCACCTTACCCCAACACCGCCAAACCTTTGCATTCATGTATTCCATTGAAGATCCCGTTGGCGGTAAACCTTACAGTGGCGGCGCTGCACAAATACTTGGCCCCAATGATGAATATCTCTGTCGCACTTTTCCAGATGTCAAAAAATTCTGGGCGTGGCGGGACAAGTTAGGATTAGGTCATTGGGGAAAAACCGATTTAATCAAAAAACCCGGATATTTAGAACCAGCAGAATTCGATCGCCATATTGAAGAAGGATATCAAGCCACAGCAACTTGGCATCAGGGAACGATTCGCGATCGCGCCACAGGTAACTACGCCCGTTGGCAATATACCATCAAACCCATCTACGGTTGGGGAAACCAAGGACAGCCGCAACAATCAACCGCCGGATTCCTCTCCTTTCTCCCCATCTTTGAACCGGGATGGCAAATATTAATGGCCCATGCCTTAGCCACAGGCTGGATCGATTGGAATGGCCAAAAATACGAATTCGTCGATGCACCAGCTTACAGCGAAAAAAATTGGGGTGGTGCATTTCCCCAAAAATGGTTCTGGGTAAACTGTAATAGCTTCGACAACCAACCCGATTTAGCATTAACCGCAGGCGGCGGTAGGCGTGGCGTACTGTGGTGGATGGAATCAGTAGCCATGATCGGCATCCATTATCGCGGCAAATTCTACGAATTTGTACCTTGGAACTCCCAAGTCACCTGGAACATTCAACCTTGGGGTAAATGGCAAATGCAAGCCAAAAAACCGGGTTATGAAGTAGAACTCACAGCCACTACCAATTTAACCGGCACACCTCTGAGAGCTCCCACCGAAACAGGTTTAGAATTTGCCTGTCGGGACACCATGCTGGGCAATCTTACTCTAGAATTGCGAGAACTAATCGGCAGCAAATCTAAAATTATTTTAAAAGCCACCAGTTCCCTATCAGGATTAGAAACAGGCGGAGGGCCTTGGGATAACCCTTGGCACTCTAATTAAATTTCTTCTGCTATCATGGCTTTGTACGAGGGGCTGTGGCTCAGCTGGATAGAGCGAGCGCCTCCTAAGCGCTAGGTCATGGGTTCAAATCCCATCAGTCCCGTACTTTTTATCCTCTTGCCAGATCGAGCTTTAAAGGTTCTAGACCTACAATTAGCTTCACCTACACTTACTCACTTCCGATATATGAATAATTTAGGTCACGAACCCCCAGAACTCCTCAAACAACGCCTCTTTTATCAAGGACGCAAATTTAACTTTGAAGTAAGTCACCTGCGCCTTCCCAACCAAGCAGAAGGCGACTGGGAGTGCATCCGCCATCCAGGAGGTGCTTTAGCCGTACCAGTCACCCCCGAAGGCAAACTAGTATTATTACGGCAATACCGCTTTGCAGCCAAAGGGCGTCTATTAGAATTTCCTGCCGGTACCGTCGAACCCCATGAAGACCCCGCCCAAACCATTGAGAGAGAAATCGAAGAAGAAACCGGTTATCGCGCCCGCAAATGGCAAAAATTAGGCGAATTTTTCCTTTGTCCCGGTTACTCCGATGAAATTATCTATGCCTTTTTAGCTCGGGATTTAGAACCATTAGAAACTCGTCCCGCACAAGACATAGATGAAGATATGGAAACCATTTTAATGACTCCCGAAGAACTAGAAGCTGCCATTCTCAGAGGAGAACCGGTAGACGCCAAATCAATTTCCAGTTTTTTCTTAGCTCGTCCTTATTTAAAATAAACTTGTCATCTGTCATTAGTCATTTGTCATTAGTTATTACTTGCCATAAATTGAAAAATCTTGGTTATTAGTAAAGTTAACTACTCGCTAATGACCAATGACCAATAACCAATGACCAAATAAATTATGTCTGATTTAGTGATTTTCTGGCATCGCCGCGATTTACGCATCTCCGATAACTTAGGGCTAGACTTAGCTAGTAAACTGAGTCAAAAAGTAATCGGCGTTTTTTGCTTAGACCCCAACATTTTAAAACCGGATGATGTCGCACCAGCCAGAGTTGTTTACATGATTGGCTGTTTGCAAGAACTACAGCAAAGTTATGCTAAAGCAAATAGCCAATTATTGATACTTAACGACGAACCTACAAAAGCCATACCGAAATTAGCAGCAGCACTCAAAGCAAAAGCTGTTGTATGGAATTGGGATGTAGAACCTTATGCCAAAGAGCGAGATCGAGCCGTTGCGGAATCGCTGACTAACTTAGGAATTGCCACTCACAACTGTTGGGATCAGTTATTACATTCTCCTGAAGAAATCAGCAGTGGCAATAATCAACCTTATACTGTTTACACTCCCTTTTGGAAAAAGTGGATTAGCAAAGAAAAATCTGTCCCAGTAAAAACATTCCAAAATGGCATAAATTTAACCGAAGCAGAACGAGAAATTGCTCAAAAAGCGGGAACAATTGAATTACCAACAGCCGAAAACTTAGGATTTAAATGGGATAATCAACTGCTGCTAGCACCCGGAGAAAAAGCCGCAGCGGAAAGACTGGCTGAGTTTTGCGAAACAGCCATTTTTACATATCAAGAACAGCGCAACTTTCCGGCAGTTGATGGCACGTCAAGGCTGAGTGCAGCACTCAAATTCGGTGCAATTGGCATTCGGACAGTTTGGGCTGCTACTATCAATTTAATGGCAGAAAATCTCACCGAAGAAGCACGCGCAAGCTTGAGAACGTGGCAGCAAGAATTAGCATGGCGAGAATTTTATCAGCACGCCATGTATCATTTTCCCACATTAGCAGAAGGTGCTTTTCGACAAGTATTTAAAAGCTTCCCTTATGACAACAATTTAGAACATTTTCAAGCTTGGTGCGAAGGGAGAACTGGCTATCCGATTGTCGATGCTGCCATGCGCCAGTTAAATGAAACTGGGTGGATGCACAACCGTTGTCGAATGATAGTAGCTAGTTTCCTTACGAAAGATTTATTGATCGATCCCAGAATGGGAGAAAAATATTTCATGCAGAAGTTATATGATTGGGATCTTTCTGCTAATAATGGGGGTTGGCAGTGGAGTGCTTCCAGTGGAATGGACCCGAAACCAGTACGAATTTTTAATCCTGCTTCCCAAGCTCAAAAATTTGACCCAAAAGCAGAATATATTAGAAAATGGTTACCAGAATTGCGGTCTGTCGATACAGCATCATTAGTAATGGGAAAAATTCTTCCTTTGCAACGGACGCAATTGGGATATCCTCAGCCAATTGTGGATCACAATCAACAACAAAGGGAGTTTAAAACTCGGTATCAACAGCAAAAATCAGATGAGTAAATACCAGATTTAATTTAAACCGCAGATGAATGCAGATAAACGCAGATACAAGATGAGAAATATCGAATTACATCTGTGTTCATCTGTGTGCATCTGTGGATATCTGTGGTGAAAAACAGCTTGGGATTACCTCAAGATAAATTGTAAATTTTTAACTAATCAGAGTTCACGGTGCGTTACGCTGGCGCTAACGCACCCTACAATTCTAAATTCTGAATTAATCAGCGTACAAATTCTTTACCCATTCCCATTCTTGTTGTAAGCCTTCGGTTAAGCTAACTTGGGGTTGATAACCGAGAATTTTATTGGCTTTTGATACATCTGCGCCGGTATGACGCGCATCTCCCATTGCTTTTTCCACGTAATTTTTGCGAATGGGACGCCCGACGATTTTTTCCATCGTGTCTAGTACTTCCGACAAAACTACGCGACTACCGCCACCAATATTGAAAATTTCTCCGACGGCTTCCGGTACGGTAGCGGCTGCTAAATTAGCTGCTACTGCGTCGCTAACAAAGGTGAAATCTCTGGTTTGTTGTCCGTCGCCGTAAATGGGGATGGCTCGATCGAGTAAAATATCTCTGTAAAATTTATGAAAAGCCATATCCGGGCGTTGGCGAGGGCCGTAAACAGTAAAATAACGTAAGGAAGTAAAAGGTACGCCAAAATTTTGGTTATAGAGTATGCAAAGTCTTTCGGCTGCTAGTTTGGTAATGCCATAAGGAGAAACTGGTTGCGGACAAATCGTTTCAGCGGTGGGTAGGGTTTCTGCATTACCGTAAACGGAAGAAGTGGAAGCATAAACTAATCGACGCAGGTGTTTCGCATCTTTGGCTGCTTCTAGTAAAATTTGGGTGGCGTTGATATTGCGTTCCGTGTAAGCGCGAAAACCTTCACCCCAACTAGCACGAACTCCTGCTTGTGCGGCTTGGTGATAAACTACTTCTACTTCCGATAATAATGTTGGCCAATCGACGGATTGGATATCCTGCTCGATTAATTTAAAATTTGGGTGATTTGCAAAGCTAGAAATGTTTTGGCGCTTCAAACTAGGATCGTAGTAATCATTAAAATGATCGATACCAATTACTTTCTCTTCTCGATTTAATAAGGTTTCTGCTAGGTGAGAACCGATAAAACCCGCTACTCCCGTAACGATACTTGTAGTCATAAATTTCCTATATTTTTGTGTTGATAGGTAAATGACAAGGAATAAAAATTTCAAACTGCAAAGTTTATTTGAAATTTACAATTTGAAAGTGAAAATCTACCATCTGAAATTATTTCATCATATCTTTAAAGATTGGGTATAGATTAGCGAGGATAATGTGAAAATTGTAGTTGTTGGCAATGGGGGAAGGGAACACGCGATCGCATGGAAACTCCTGCAATCTCCATCAGTCGAACAGGTGTTCTGCATCCCCGGTAATGGCGGCACGGCGCTGATGGATCGCTGCCAGAATCTACCTCTCACGGTAGATGATTTTGATGCAATCGCCAACTTTGTGCAGCAAAATGAGATTTCTTTGGTAGCGGTAGGGCCGGAATTGCCCTTATCTTTGGGGATTGCCGACTACTTGCAAGCGCGGAACATCCCTGTTTTTGGCCCGACGAAAGCCGGGGCGGAAATAGAAGCAAGCAAGGCATGGGCAAAAGCTTTGATGGAAGAAGCTGGTATCCCGACGGCGAAGTCTGGGGTTTTTACAGAGGAAGCAGCGGCGAAAGCTTACGTGGAGAGGGAAGGCGCACCCATCGTCGTGAAAGCGGATGGCTTGGCGGCTGGGAAGGGGGTGACGGTAGCGCAAACTGTCGAGGAAGCTTTGTCGGCTTTGAGGGAAGTTTTTCAAGGTGGCTTTGGCAAAGTGGTGATCGAAGAATGTTTGATCGGTGAGGAAGTTTCCTTGTTAGCACTGACAGATGGTTTGACGGTGCGGCCTTTGCTACCCGCTCAAGATCATAAACGAATCGGGGATGGGGATACAGGGCCAAATACGGGGGGAATGGGTGCTTACAGTCCCGCACCGCTTTGCGATCGAGCGATGCTAGAACGAGTAGAGCGGGAAGTATTGCAACCGACGATCGCGACTTTACAAAAACGCGGCATCGACTACCGAGGCGTTCTCTACGCGGGATTGATGGTATCGCCCACCGGGGACATCAAAGTACTGGAATTTAATTGTCGGTTTGGCGATCCGGAAACGCAAGCGATTTTGCCACTTTTAGAAACTCCTCTGGAAGAGTTGATGCTAGCTTGTAGCCAACAGCGATTGGCCGAAATGCCACCAATTCGTTGGAAATCGGGAGTTTGCGTGTGCGTGGTGGTAGCTTCCGGCGGTTATCCGGGAGATTATCCTAAAGGAAAAGAAATTACTGGCATTACGGAAGCGGAGAAAACAGGCGCGACAGTGTTCCATGCCGGCACTAAATTAAACAAGGCAACGGGAGAGGATTCCCCATCCCCAATTACCGATGGTGGTAGAGTATTGGGCGTCACAGCGATCGGCGAAAATTTCCCAGGTGCGATCGCCAATGCCTACACCGCCGTAGATAAAATCCAATTTGAGGGAGCCTACCATCGGAAGGATATCGGTAAAAAAGCGATCGGCAACTCGCAACGGGTTTAAAGTATGAAGTATGAAGGATGAAGTATGAAGTATGAAGTATGAAGTGTTGAAGTGTAAGATCTTTTAGCTTTCATCTTTTATCCTTTATACTTCATCCTTTAGCCTTCATCCTTCCTCCTTTAGCCTTTCTCCTTCCGCAGATGCTGGCTCTCCTAAAAACGATCCGAGAAGTTATCGCCCATTGGTGGTCGGAGTTTACCCTCCAGACGCGACTGATGGCAGCGGCTACGTTAATTGTTTCCTTACTGATGAGCGGTCTTACCTTTTGGGCCGTAAATACGATCCAGCAAGATGCCCATCTCAACGATACCCGCTTCGGTCGCGACCTGGGGCTATTACTAGCCGCCAATGTAGCTCCTATGGTGGCCGAAAACGACCTAACTGAAGTGGCCCAATATTCCGAACGCTTCTATGCCAGCACTTCCAGCGTGCGCTATATGCTGTATGCCGATCGGTCTGGCAAAATCTTTTTCGGGATTCCTTTTTGGGAATCAGAGGTACAAAACTCACTCACCATCGAACGGCGGATGCAACTGCCACCGGATTACAGTGAGAATCCCGAGTTAACGATGGTGCGCCAGCACATGACTCCCGATGGAGTAGTAACTGACGTATTCGTACCGCTAGTTCACGAAGGAAAATATTTAGGTGTTTTAGCCATTGGCATTAATCCCAATCCCACCGTCGTCACCTCCTCTAATTTGACGCGGGATGTCACGATCGCGGTTTTCGTTTCGATCTGGGTAATGGTAATTCTCGGTGCGGTAATTAACGCTCTCACCATCACCAAACCGATCAAAGAATTGCTAGTTGGCGTGAAAAACATCGCTGCCGGGAACTTCAAGCAACGAATCGATTTACCGCAAGGGGGAGAACTGGGGGAATTAATCTTTAGTTTTAACGAAATGGCCGAGCGGTTGGAGCGTTACGAAGAACAAAATATTGAAGAACTGACCGCAGAAAAAGCCAAGCTAGAAACTTTAGTTTCTACGATTGCCGACGGAGCCATTCTGCTCGATACGAATTTACAAGTCATTTTAGTTAATCCCACGGCACGGCGAATTTTTGGTTGGGAAGGTGCAGAGATTGTCGGTGCTAATTTCTTGCATTATTTACCACCTCCGGTATCGATCGAACTGACTCGACCTTTATATAAAATGGCCGCAGGTACGGGCTATAAGGAAGGAGCCGAATTTCGGATTACCCTAGATAAACCCACCAGTCGCACCGTTCGCATTCTCCTGACTACCGTTCTCGACCAATATCGGGAAAGCATCAAGGGAATCGCCATCACGGTGCAAGATATCACCCGCGAAGTAGAACTCAACGAAGCGAAAAGCAATTTTATCAGCAACGTTTCTCACGAATTAAGAACACCTTTGTTTAATATCAAATCTTTTATCGAAACGTTGCACGAGTACGGGGAAGATTTAACCGAACAACAAAGGCAGGAATTCTTAGAAACTGCCAACAACGAAACAGACCGCCTCACCCGTTTGGTGAACGATGTACTGGATTTATCTCGTTTGGAATCTTCCTGTCGGATCTATCATTTCGATGGGGTAGATATTGCCGTACCGATCGAGCAAACCCTGCGAACTTATCAGTTAAACGCTCGCGATAAAGGCATTGAGCTAATTCAGGAAATTCAGCCGGATTTGCCACCAGTGTTAGCTCACTACGATTTGTTGCTGCAAGTGTTTGCCAATTTGGTGGGCAACGCTCTTAAATTTACCGAATCTGGTGGCAGGGTGGCGATTCGCGCTTATCTGTTGGAAGCAGAGCATCATTTAGAGATCGAGGAATGGAAACAAAAAATGTCCAATCCCCAATCTCAAGTGGTACGAATTGAAGTTTCCGACACGGGAATTGGAATTGCACCGGAAGATCAAGAAGCGATTTTCGATCGCTTTTTCCGCGTTGAAAACCGCGTCCACACCCTCGAAGGCACGGGTTTAGGACTTTCGATCGTCCGCAATATCATCGAAAAACATCAAACCAAAATCCACTTGATCAGCGAAATCGGGGTTGGTACGACTTTTTGGTTTGACTTAGCGGTTTTCCAACCAAATACCCCTCCCTTACTGGAGAATTCCTCGGAACCGCAAAACAGTTCGACTACCGCCGTAAGGTAAGTAAAAAACTGATGAATAATAAACTGAATAACAACAGCCAAGTCTGGTTGCGCTCTAACCAAAAACGCAGGCATTGACCTAAGTCAGGCTGCTCTTTTGGCGGTTCAGGTGGCTGAGAGCGATCGTAGTAAAGAGTACATTCCCTCGCCAAAGGTCGTTTGGGCAAGGTACAGGTATCGTCATCATGATAAGCGCAGCTATCACATAAATAGTCTTCCCCTGTCGATCGATGCAAGGGAATACCGGGGTGACCAAAAGCTTTCAGCGTTAATCGGCAGTGGGGACAAGTTACTGCGTCGGTTTTGACTGGTTGGTGACAACGAGGACAATTAGCCATAGTGAAGGATGAAGGATGAAGTGTGAAGGATGAAGTAAAAAGAATTTAATTTTGAATTTTGAATTTTGAATTTTGAATTCTCCACCACCTCCCCATCCCCCCATCTCTGTTCCCTAATGAGGAAATTTTCTAACCTGGTACTCCCCTGACTCTATCATCTGATATGAGTTTCCCATTGCCAAAGCAAATTCCGCTTCTGTTTTATCTAGTAAGTCTTTGGGAAAGCTATACCACTGTTCGCGAGATTCCCAGCGAATTACTACTACCACTTGGCTAGCATCGTGAGGATCGATCCAAACTTCTTTACTGATAAAACCAGCACTGTTGGCTATCAATGGTGTCCAAATTTGGGCATCCTTCTGAATAAATTCTTCCCGTCGTTCGGGATCTACTTTAAATTTGAGCCACTCGATCACCATTAGCGAATCTCCATCAAATTTCTGGCAAACAAAAATTGATCGAAGGGTAAAGGATGAAGTATGAAGTATAAGAATTAAATGAATAACTTAATTCTCCCCATCCCCCCATCTCCCCATCCCCCCATCTTTCAGGAGGTATTATCCTCACCTTCAGGTAAGTGGTGTAGTTCGTAAAATGGTACTGTATGCAGGAACGTCGAGATCCCAGCATAGTTTTAGTTGCCCATTTTTAAGCAAGTGAGTGGAAGGCAGCATGGACAGCAACAACTGGATGAAACAGCTATTGATGCTTGGTGTCGGTACGACATCTCTGGTGGCGGAAAAAATTCGGGAAGTCAGCGATGAATGGGTAAAGGAGGGCAAAATCAACCCAGAGCAAGCGAAGGGGTTGGTAGATGATTTGATGAATCAGTTGAAGAGCGATCAAGGTAATTGGGAAGCGCAGATGCAACGACAGATGCGTAATATGATGCAGGATTTGGGGGTGGCGCGTCAGTCTGAGGTGGATGAGTTGCGGGGAAGGATCGATCGCTTGGAACGTCAGGTGCGGGATTTAGAAAATAAGCTTTGGCGTTAAAAAAGCTGTTAGGATTTGAGATCTGAGGTATTTGCTCTATAGAGGTCTGAATTGTGAAGGCGATTATTATCAGCTTGGGGATTACCCTAGTCTGTGGGTTGATTGTGGTGTTTGCTCAAATTATCAGTCCGCAAAAAGATGCGATCGCATCTGAGCTAACTCAAACTCAACCTACAATTGTAGGGTCAACGATTAATCAAACATTGGTTGCAGATAACATAATGTCTAATCCAGAAAAAGAAGGGACGCCGCAAAAGGATACGGTAACTACCCCTTCTGGCTTAAAATATGTCGATTTAGTTGAGGGAACTGGCGCGACTCCGAAAACGGGTCAAACTGTAGTGGTGCATTACACTGGCACGCTGGAAAATGGGAAAAAGTTTGATAGTTCTCGCGATCGCAATCAGCCTTTTTCTTTTAAACTCGGTATAGGCCAAGTAATTAAAGGCTGGGATGAAGGTCTTAGCACGATGCACGTTGGCGGTCGTCGTCAGTTAATCATTCCCGCAGAATTAGGTTATGGTGCTCGCGGTGCTGGCGGTGTAATTCCTCCTAACGCAACTCTGATTTTTGATGTGGAATTAGTGGAAATTCGTTAATCGAAGGAGTCAGAATTCAGAAGTCAGAATTTAGTAGGAATCAGAATTCAGAATAACTTTGCTGGATAAAGTAAAGGAATGCCAACAGATTAATAAAAGGCTTTAGATTAATCATTTTCTGATTTCTGAATAGTACTCCTCTGTCCTTTCAATTCTGGCTTTTGAATGCTGACAACTGACGGGCGAGAATTTTCTAATTACGATCGATGGGGAGACGCTAAATTTAGGAAGCGAGTAAACTGAGGATCGAATAATAATTTGACGGTTCCCGTAGGGCCATTTCTGTGTTTGGTAATAATTACTTCAGCAATACCTCGGTCTGGGGTATTTTCGTTGTAATATTCATCTCGATAGAGCATGATTACTACGTCAGCGTCTTGCTCAATTGAACCACTTTCCCTTAAATCAGACATCATCGGGCGTTTATTCGTGCGAGATTCGACTCCGCGACTTAACTGAGATAAGGCTATGACAGGCGTGTTTAATTCGCGGGCTAAACCTTTTAAACTACGGGTAATTTTCGATAATTCTTGTACTCGATTGTCACTACCGCCTTCCATTAATTGCAGGTAATCAATTAAAATTAATCCCAATTCGCCGCTATGTTCTGCTTGCAGACGCCGTGCTTCGCTCCGCATTTCAGTAACGGATATATTGGCAGCATCATTAATAAAAATAGGTAGGTCGGATAAAGTACCGATCGCCTGATTTAGTTTATCCCATTCCTCTTGAGAGATTCTTCCCGATCGCAATCGATTGCTTTCAATTTCTGCTCGGTTAGCTATTAATCGCTGTACCAGTTGCTCTTTAGACATTTCTAAACTAAAAATAGCAACTGGTAGATGATATTTACTAGCAATATTGTGAGCGAAGCCAACTGATAAAGCGGTTTTTCCCATTGATGGGCGAGCGGCAATTATGATTAAGTCAGAGCGCTGGAAACCGCTAGTCATGGCATCCAAATCGTAAAAACCGCAGGTAAGTCCCGGTAATGCCGAACTTTCACTCCGACTTTGCAAATCGTGAAAAGTATCGATCAGCGTTTCGGCAATTGGAATTAAACCTTCTTTTGGTTTATCTTGAGTAAGGTTAAAAACTTCTTGTTCTGCTCGGTCTAAAACTACTGGTAATTCCGTGGCGGTTTGGTAACCTAAATCGACTATTTTATGACCGGCTTGGATTAATTTTCGCCGTAAATATTTGTCGGTAACTAATTCGGCATATTTGTCAATATTGACGGCGGAAACAGTGCGATCGACTAATTGAGCTAATTTAATTTGACCGCCGATTTGTTCGAGTTGTTGGTGGTCTTGTAACCAAACGGCTACCGTCATTAAATCAGTTGGCTTGCTTTGATTGTAGAGGGATAAAGCAGCACGATAGATAATTTTATGAGCTTCGATAGAAAAAGCTTCTGTAACTAGTAAGTCGATGACTCTGCTAATTGCTTCCGGATCGATCAGTATACCGCCTAAAATAGCTTCTTCTGCCTCAATGTTTTGGGGAGGTTGGCGATCGATAATAGTTGGAAAGTTTACTGAGTCAACCATAATAAATTTTAGATTTTAGATTCATATTCGTCATTAGCCACTTGTCTAGTCTATTGGTTATTTTTCATCGCTTAGTTATTATTCATGGCTTGACGAACAGCTAGAAATAAATGACCAATAACTAATGACTAATGACCAATGACTAATGACTAAATCTAAAAATTTTTTAGCTGCCGCCACCGAGAACTTGAATGTTTACTGTTGCGGTTACTTCTGGATGTAGTTTAATTTCAGCTTTGTAGATACCAGTTTTGCGGATCTCGGGGAGGGTAATACCGCGACGATCCACTTCTTTACCAGTAGCTTGCTGAATGGCATCTGCTACTTCCGGATCGGTAACTGTACCAAAGATAGCATCTCCTTCTCCGACCTGCTTGTGAATGGTATAGCGATCGATCGCTTCGATCGCAGCTTTAATGGTAGTTGCTTGTTCT
Organism: Leptolyngbyaceae cyanobacterium; assembly: GCA_036703985.1. Classification (GTDB taxonomy): domain Bacteria; phylum Cyanobacteriota; class Cyanobacteriia; order Cyanobacteriales; family Aerosakkonemataceae; genus DATNQN01. Next base: position 15,351 of record DATNQN010000140.1, on the reverse strand, counting down.
TTGAGTTCCAAAAGCCGCTGCCGTTCTTTTTCTCTTCGCTTTTCTACTTGTTTGAGAATTGCTGGAGTGGCAAAAGTAGCAAATTGTTTGGGAAGGAGATAGTTACGGGCGTATCCTGGGGCTACGTCTACTAAATCGCCGGATTTTCCCAGTTTGCTAACATCTTGAGTCAGCACTAATTGAATGCGTTTGGCCATGAGCTTTTCTGGTGAGTCTTGCTTAAATAGATCCAAACGTATAATCATAGCGAAACAGGGGGGCCGATCGCAACTAGCATATCGGTAGTAAAAATTTATTCCCGCTTCTGTGGAAAGAATACGAGCTAAAATTGGTCTTTCATTCCACGCAGTCTGGCAAACGTTTGTGCTGGTTCTTGACTGTTTGTTGCTGATTGTAAACTGGGGCGATCCCACCGTAAAAAGGGATTGGTTTGTTTTTCTATTCCCAAAATCGATGGTATGGTAGGTTCTCTGCGGCTGCGAATTGCCTTCACTTCGGCATATCTAGCTTGTAAATCTGGATTGCTACCATCTACGGTCATTGCAAATTGGAGATTTTTTAAGGTATATTCGTGAGCGCACCAAACTCTTGTATTATCTGGTAAAGCTCGGAGCTTGCTCAAAGAGATGATCATCTGGGATGGCGTTCCTTCAAATAATCTGCCGCATCCTCCTGCAAATAAGGTATCGCCGCAGAATAACTCGCCTGTTTCGTGAGGGGTGGTGGGAGGAAAATAGTAGGCGATGTGGGCGCGGGTGTGTCCTGGGACGAAGAGTACTTGCCCTACTCTACCAGCGAAGGAAATGCGATCGCCTTCCTGTAAAAATATTTGTTGTCCCGGTATTCTCCCTCGATCTTCCGCCCCACCGTAAACGCAGAGATGGGGAAATCTTTCGAGTAATTTTCGATTCCCACCTACGTGATCGCTGTGGTGGTGAGTATTGAAAATAGCGACTAATTCAGCACCAATTGCCTCTAATTGTCTTAATACTGGTTCTGCTTCCGCCGGATCGACTACAGCCGCTACGTTATCTTTAGGATCGTGCAGCACGAAAATATAGTTATCAGAGAGTGCTGAGAGTCGGTAAACCTGCATGAAAAATACCTCTGAAAAATATTACTACTTTCTTAAAATAAATATTAAGTTTTCAACCACCCTGGATAATTAAAATTACGCTTTGACGACTTCATCATTTTTTGACGGTAACTTTGCATTAATCATAATTTAGTGCCAAGATTTACACAGTATAAAAGGAGTCAGGGAATCATGAGAGGAGGAGTTCAGAATAAATCAAGCGTCAACGCTAAACAGATTATCGACCAGATTCTAGTTTCCGGTCAGATGAGTCGCAAGCAATATATGTTGCTGACTTCGGCGATTCTCTCAGACCAACAACTTACAGATGAAGAGCGTCGGCAAATCAATCATATTTTTGACTATATTCAAGTAGGCCGCCTCAAATTAGTTGACTAACCATATCTTAAGAAAGTGTTACAAGATCAACCGACTATTTTGGTTACGGGGGGCGCTGGATACATTGGCTCTCATGCTGTTCTAGCACTGTTACGCGCTGGTTACCAGGTAGTGATTCTGGACAACCTTGTCTACGGACATCGAGATTTGGTAGAGAAGGTTTTAAAAGTAGAGCTTGTCGTGGGTGATATTAGCGATCGTTCTTTAGTCGATCGCTTGTTTTCCCAGTTCGATATTGCCGCCGTAATGCACTTTGCGGCTTATGCTTACGTTGGCGAGTCCGTCACCAATCCAGCCAAATACTACCGCAATAACGTAGACGGAACGCTGACTTTGCTAGAAGCCATGTTAGCAGCCAAAGTAAAGAAATTTGTCTTTTCTTCTACTTGCGCTACTTATGGTGTACCACAAGTGATTCCCATTCCTGAAGACCATCCCCAAAATCCCATCAATCCCTACGGTGCGAGTAAATTGATGGTGGAAAGAATCCTGAAAGATTTTAATGAAGCTTATGATTTGAAATATGTTTGTTTTCGTTATTTTAACGCGGCTGGTGCCGATCCTTCCGGTTTACTAGGAGAAGATCACTCGCCGGAAACGCACCTAATTCCCTTAGTGTTATTAACTGCTTTAGGCAAACTAGATTCTGTTTCTATTTTAGGCACGGACTACCCAACTACTGATGGTACTTGTATTCGAGATTATATTCACGTTAATGACTTAGCCGAAGCCCATATTTTGGGAATGAAATATTTATTAGAAGGGGGTGATAGTGCGGTATTTAATTTAGGAAATGGTAATGGGTTTTCAGTGAAAGAAGTGATTGACACTGCAAGGGCGGTAACGGGGAGAGAGATTAAAGCAGTGGAGTGCGATCGGCGTCCCGGCGATCCCCCCATTTTAGTTGGCAGTGGCGAAAAAGCCAGAAAAATATTAGGGTGGCATCCTCAGTATCAAAACCTGACAGACATCCTAGCCCACGCTTGGCAATGGCATCAAAAACGTCATGGAGATGTAAATAAAACTCATTAATTAAAAACAGGATTAAATAATTTATGGCTCCTACCGTATCGATTATTGTTAATTGTTTTAATCAAGGTCGTTATCTAGAGCGTTCGGTAAAAAGTGTTTTAGAGCAAACATTCAAAGACATTGAATGTATTATTGTCGATGATGGCTCTACTGATAATACGCGGGAAATGGCCGAGCAATTGATGAGCGTAGACCCACGAGTTAAATACTTTTACAAACAAAATGGTGGGCTACCTGCTGCTCGAAATTTTGGGGTAGAAAAAGCAAAAGGAGAGTGGATTCAATGTTTAGATTCTGATGATTGGATTCATCCTGAAAAGACTGAATTTCAATTAAAACATCTAACCGGACAGGAATCGGATAATATAGTTTTTTATTGTGATTATGAAAGAGTATTTATCGATAAAGATGAGAACATCATCGAACGTCAAGAAAATATTATCGGGCAATTAAGTAGTGAAGAATTTCTTCAGCGTTTAATGTTGCCGGATTTTCTAGCTGCTTCCCCTCATCCTGCATTGCAACAGTGTATGCTGATGAAGAAAGATATATTTAATTATCATAAGTTTCCCGAACATCTTAAAGCATTGGGCGATCGATACTTTGCTTTAGATATTATTGCTAAAGGCGTCAAGTTCATTCATACACCACTTGTAGGAGCATATTACACCAAACATAAATCCAACAGAACCAACAGTTGGAAATACATGAAGGATTATTATATGATGTTTTATGAAACTGTAAAAGCTAATCATGAAGAATTGCTGGTACTTGGTAACAGTGCGCTAGAATTTTTGCTTAATGAAGCAATTATGGAAAAAGAAGAAGTAAATTTTAAACGGTTACTTTCTTTAATTAAAATGCCAGCCTACTTATTTGATAAAAAGGTTAAGATTAATCATGTATTGTTAGTAAAATTAGCCTATAAATTAAGAAAAATAACGCCTAGTTTTTTAATGTATGAAAAGTATCGAGGGCCGCGATCGAAAAAAATAATTTCTATATTATCTAAGGTAGATTTTTTCAAAAAAACCTAGAGAAATAACATTGAGACAATCAAAAATAAATTGCTAATTAATTTCCGCAATCCTAAGCATACATATCGAACTAATCAACGCAAGTAAAATTTATGGCAAATATCATCAATAATTTTCCACCAATTTACTTCTATATTCCCCAAGAAGATTGGCCAATTAGTGAAATGCCAAAGACCGCCGATACTTACTGGGCAAAATTTGATGGCAATCTTACCAGTGGTGTTTACGCTTGGACTTTACAAACTTATCTTCGCCTTAAAGAAGATGGCTTTCCATGCCAACTGACAGGAACTCTACCATCTGAAGGAATTGTTTTGGCACATCGATGTTCCATACCAATTTATTTACAACCCAATCCTAAATTACTGATTGTTTGCCTCAAGGCGGACTATGAAGAACATCCTTACGCCCAGATTCATGTAGTACTTAATCATCAAGAAACTAAAAAAGTAAGGAATAGTTATTATATACCGCACTGGCCTCAACCTGGCTTGATTCCACGCTCGCCAGAAAGAGGTCTTCGATTTGAAAATATAGCCTATTTCGGCATAGAAAAAAATTTAGCGCCTGAATTAAAGGAAGCAGCTTTTCAAGCACGGTTAAATGAATTGAATTTACACTGGTATATCGTGAGCGAACGCGAACGCTGGAACGACTTTAGCGAAGTGGATGCCATCCTTGCCGTGCGGAGTTTTCAGGGAGAAGAATATACCAATAAACCTGCAAGCAAGCTCTACAATTCTTGGTATGCTGGAATTCCTGCTATTCTAGGTTGTGAATCTGCTTACCGCTCCCAGCGCCAAAGCGATCTAGACTACATAGAAGTGGCTTCTGTAGATGAGACTATTTTGGCCCTCAAGCGCCTTCGTGACGATCCGGATTTACGTCGCTTGATGGTAGAAAATGGTAAATTTCGTTTCCAAGAAATATCGCCTACCAAGCTAGTGAAGCAATGGCGAAACTTTATGACTGAGGTAGTCGTACCAGCCTATAAAAACTGGTGCAAAAAATCAAGTTTCGCTAGACAAGTTTACTTTGCCAACTGTGACATAGAAATTAAAGAGAAGTACTTACAACCGCGATATCATCATGATGAAAATATTTTAAAACAAGAAAAAAATCCTAATTCCCCTTATCATCAACAAATTATGTCAGCATTAAAATTGTTTAGGAAAATTCAACGGAAAATCAAAAAAATATTGAAAAAAGAGTAAAAAAAGGAATGTTGAAAATCACCTAATGTAATTAGACGATAGCTCGTTAGCTTAAAATGGTAAATTTGAGATGGTAGGAGAGCAACTCAAAGGTGAAAGTTTCACTAATTGTAAGTGACTTGTCTGGTGGAGGATCTGTCAGAGCGTTTTTACTAGGGCAAGTTCTGAAAAAGCTAAATTATCAAGTAGAAATTGTAGGATTTTTGTTTGGAAAAGGTCTCTATGCAATTCCTCCACAAGGAATGGAAATTGTGTCGTTTACTGGCAACAAATATCCCCAATTATTAAAAACTATTCCTAAAATTTTAAATAAAATTGATGGGGATATTATTTATGCAGTAAAACCCAAACCAACCAGTTTTGGTATCTCTTTAATAAAAACTATATTTAAAAGCCGTCCTTTGCTTTTAGATATGGATGATTGGGAACTTAGCTGGTATGGAGGAGATGAGTGGAAATATCATCCCACGCCAAAACAGCTTTATAGAGATATGTTTAAAAAAGATGGAGCGTTGAGATATCCAGATCATCCTCTTTATGTTAAGTGGATGGAAAGTTTAGTGCAGAAGGCGGATTTAATTACGATCGATACTCAGTTTCTTAAAAATCGCTTTGGAGGCGTTTATTTGCCTAACGGTAAAGATACTGAAATGTTCGACCCGGAAAAATACGATCGCGATGACAGCAAAGTTAGTTACGGTTTATCCCCATATCGAATTTTAATGTTTCCGGGAGCACCACGGCCTCACAAGGGGGTTGAAGATGTTTTAATAGCTCTAGATAGACTTAACGAACCAGATTTAAGACTGGTAATTGTGGGAGGAAGTCCCTATGATGATTATGATGATAAACTTATTCAGCAATGGGGGCGCTGGATTATTAAGTTACCGAGATGTCCCGTGGAAGAAATGCCGAAAGTGTTAGCTGCTGCCGATGTTGTAGTCGTTCCCCAGCGCAACGACATTGCTGCTCGAGCTCAATTTCCTCTGAAATTAACTGATGGGATGGCAATGGCTAAACCGATTTTGTCTACAAAAGTGGGAGATATTCCAGAAATTTTAGATGGCACGGGTTATTTAGTCGAGCCTGGTAGCCCTGATGAAATAGCACAAAAGATTCAATGGATATTCCAGAATTTTGATGAGGCTGTAAGCCGAGGAAAAGCAGCGAGAGAAAGATGTGTAAAATACTACAGTCTCTATACAATGTCAGATATTCTTTCAGGCGCGATCGCAAATTTATAGTCAAATGAGTTGCCATGAGTTCAAAGTGGTAATAAATATAAATATTGCTTTAAATTTACTTATAGCAGGAAAGCTATATGTCTTCTACTAAACTTCTAATAAAATTCGGTCGCCGTTATCCAGTTTGGATGACGCTAACTATCGTTCTAGGATTTTCAGGCGCATTATTTAATGGGGTAAGCACAACCTTAATTGTACCCATACTATTGAATTTTTTAGATCAAAAAATAGATTTAAAAGGAGCGCCGCCCCTTATTCAGGTGTTGATGACCCCCTTTGATGGGATACCAGAACAATATAGGTTATCCGTGATGGCGGTCACGATTGTACTGGCAATTGTTTTAAAAAATATCGCTCTCTACGTAAGCACTTTAGTTTCGAGTTCCCTGCTGCGGACTCTAACTTCCGATTTGCGAGAAGAGGGATTGCGGTTATTACTAGAAGTGGACTTGGATTTTTATTCCAAGATGAAAGTAGGAGATTTAATCAACCGTCTGGGTGGGGAAATAGGTCGTGCGGCTGGAACGGTTGGTACGCTAATTAAGATTATTATTAATGCCATCACTATATTAGTTTTTGTATGTTTACTGCTGGCAATTTCTTGGCAATTGACAATTGTGACCACAGTTTTACTAGCGGTAGTTGGATTGATTAATCAATATTCAATCAATCGTTCTAGATATTTTGGCAAGCAATTGTCAGAAATGTCTAAATCTTATTCGATTCGAGTTCTAGAAATTTTGAGTGGAATCCGGCTAGTTAAATCGACAGGTAATGAAGAAAAAGAATATATAAAACTGCGTAAGTTAATTCGCGATCGCGAACAAGCAGATTTCCAATCTCAGGTTAATTCGGCGGCAATCGGCCCGATCAGTGAAGTAACCGGGATTGTAGTAATTATGGCGATCGTCATTTTAGGACGGTTATTCTTTATTAATCAAATTGATTCTCTTTCAACTGTACTACTCACTTACTTATTGGTACTTTTCCGGTTATTGCCATATATTTCCCAGTTAAATAATGCCCGTGGCAGCCTCGCAAATACTTCTGCCAGCGTAGACATCGCTAATGAATTTCTGCGCCGTGATAATAAGCCGTTTATGAAAAACGGGTCTTTAACTTATAAGGAGTTGCGGGAGGGAATTCGCTTCTATAAACTTTCTTTTCGCTATCCCAATCACGATAATTGGGTGTTGCAAGATGTTGACTTATATTTGCCTCGCGGTACAACGCTGGCTTTGGTAGGCGGATCTGGTGCGGGTAAATCAACGTTGGCAGATTTGTTACCAAGATTTTACGATCCTGATAGCGGTTGTATCACTATAGATGACAAGGATCTGCGGGATTTTAATATAGCAAGTATTAGAAGTTGTATGGGTATTGTAAGCCAAGATACCTTTTTATTTAATGACTCAATTCGTAATAATATTGCCTATGGGCGATCTAACGCTACAGATGAGGAAGTGATTGCTGCTGCTAAACGAGCAAATGCTTATGAATTTATAGAAAAACTACCCCAAGGATTTAATACTCTAATTGGCGATCGGGGAGTGTTATTATCGGGAGGTCAACGACAGCGGTTGGCAATTGCCAGAGCGCTTTTGCAAGACCCTGATATTCTGATTCTCGATGAAGCAACTAGCGCTTTAGATACGGTTTCGGAAAGATTAGTACAATCTGCGATCGAAGAATTAAGTCGCGATCGCACTACCCTAGTCATTGCCCACCGCCTCTCCACCGTGCAGAAAGCTCATCAAATAGCCGTACTGGATAAAGGGCGGGTAGTGGAAACGGGAACTCATGAAGATCTCCTCAACAAAGGTGGCTACTATGCCAGACTTTACTCGATGCAATTTGCCGAACGCCCTGAAAATGTGTTTAACCGAAACGAACAAATCCGCAATCGCTTATCCTATGAAGTGCGGACTCGTCTTAATTCTATGATCGGTTCCCTACGCTTACTAGCGGATGATTTAGTAGATACACCAGAAGAACAAAAAGAATTACTTGAGGAATCTTATAGTTCAGCAATCAGTCTTCTGAATACCATCGAGTTATTTGAAAATAGCGCCAAGTTACCGATCAAATAGCTCGGTTTTCAATTAGTTATAAAACAACTGATAATTCGTCTTTAATGAGAGATTTCATATATGGGTAGAAAAACTGTTGGGATGATTAGCACTTATCCGGGACTGACGCAATGCAGTTGGTTGTGGCATCAAACTCCCTATCCCTTTGGAGCTTGGGGCAATATTGAAATGCGTACCCAAGACCCAAATCCGGATTTCATGCTTTTATACAATTTCTTCAGCTTTCCAAAAGATCCTGAAAAAAGCCCTTGGTGGTTTGTCAATCAAAAACGGAAGGAGCGCTACGAACAAGAACTCGAATCGATGCAAGCTAAACTGCGAGGAGTTCCTCAAGAAAAGATCGTTTTTCTGTGGCGAGAACCCCCTTTAGAAGAGGTGTTGCAAAGGACTATCGCTCACTATAAAAGCGCGCAAATATACTGCGGATGCGTTTCTGGGCCTGATGATTACGCACCTCATCCAGATTATATGCCTGCAATTTGGTATATAGGCAATTCATTTCGAGAACTCAATGAAATGAATCCACCGGAAAAGGTAAAAACTTGTAGTTGGATCGTTTCGGGTGTTAATCGTGCTGCCAGTCATGCCAAGCGGTTTGATTTTTTGAAGCTCCTCCAAGAGAACAATTTGGAGTTCGATTTGTATGGGAGAAATTTACCGACATGGACTCGAAACTTAGGAGAAATTGGTAATAAATGGTATGCAATGGCACCTTATTATTACAATTTGACGATCGAAAATTATGTTGATAACAATTGGTACGTGAGTGAAAAATTATGGGATGCTCTTTTGGCTTGGTGCCTGCCAATCTACTATGGTGGGCCTGCTGCTGATAAGTTGTTGCCGCCTGGTAGTTTTTTGAGGTTGCCAAGTATGGATGAAAAAGGCTTGGCATATATTAAGGAGGTAACGGCTACACCGGATGCTTGGTACGCAGCTAAGGATGCGATCGCAGAAGCAAGACAGATTATCCTACACAAACTAAACTTACTTGAATGGCTCTCCAATTTTGCAGGAAATTTTTCCTGATAGTTGGGTTACTTTTTAATCAATAGGACTTAAGACTGCTTTTCTATCCGATTAATTTACAACAGCATAGTTGATATGGGCGGGTTAGCAAAAAACTTTTTTTACGCCAAATTTCAAGGATAAAACCCGCCCCGACAGCACCTTTAACTTACTTTAAATAAGGTTGCGTTAATTGGATTATTTGTTTAGTTCGTTGGCTTCTTCCTACATCATTTAAGTGATAAACTGAATTAAAAAATAGGGGTTTTTCGTATAAGAAATCTTCTGCTTTACCTAATACAGGCACGCCCTGACTTTGATAAAGACTGGCGATTTTTTGAAAAAAAGCTTTAGTACCGGGCTTTTGATAAGCGTCGAAGTTGACCGTACTCGGCCATGTAGCGAGAAGATTTATATTGTTTTTCTTGCTCCAATTGATAAATTCAGTAATCTTATTTTTGGCATAATTATCGATCGCATATTCATCTAATGTAAAAGGAACCCAGCTATCCATGAGCTTAAATTGCTGTTCCGTCATAGCATTTTTACCATTGTCCACAGTATCTCCATACTGATTAATTCTGCCTTGATACTTTTTAGTAGGTGGGGATGGTTTAAGCTTGGTTAATATACCTTGCATTAGTCTATCGAATGAAATGCCGCCCATATATTTAATTTGAGTCAATAAATCAACGGATTTTAAATAATTTGGGTCGTATGCAAATACGTAGTCGATCGACAGTTCGCTAGGTGAGCCTTTCGACAAATAAAGCTGATATTCTAGGGGCATCAAGATAGTATCTTTCGGATTTGCTAATTTCCGAGCGTGACTGAGGATATAATCAAGACCTAGTTCTTGAGTAATAGCGGTATTAACGCAAGGAACTTTTGTTTCTTGCCAAATCGTATCGCAACTAACTCCGTAGAGCGTGTTTGAACCAGAAACTAACAAAATTTTCGGCTTTTCAAGGGATTTAGCATAGTTGGTTTTGATGGTATCTAACTCGTAAATCCAGCGAGAAGTTTGTGTAGGAGCGCCCATTTGGTAAAAGACCAAGCATCCAAAAATTAGGGATGCGATCGCGAACCCCATTAAGATGTATTTGAGATATCTGCTGTATAGCATAAACTTAGAAATTAAAGTAAATAAAATCACTAGGAGTTGCTTCTAAAAAAGTTTTGAAGCAAAAGAATAACATAAAGCCGAACAAAATACCAAAAACTATGTTTGGTTGCCATTGTAATTTTGTCCAGAGAGGATGAATAAGCTTTGCGGGTTGATAATCAAGAGCGGGTTTGTATTGAGCCAACCACTCTTGAGTGTTAGGTGCAAACCACGCGATCGCCAGTAAAACGCAAATCCCACTAATTGCATACCAAGGATTTGTTTCTAAATTCGGCATTAACCCATCAAATCGAACGCCCAAATTCTGCATAAATTGTAGCCGTCCCGATAAAAATGGCGGTAACGAGAAACCGTTAAAACCGATTCCCCCTGCTACCATAATGCTGACTGCTTTCATATTTTCTGCTCTGAAAAAAATCCAAGAAATAACTACGGCTAAAAAAGTAACGAGCCGCGCTAACCACCTGCTCCACCAAGAGCTTTTTTGTAAATCTTGACCGAGCGCTTTTCTAAACAATTGCCATTGTCGATGAATGACTAAATAAGCGCCGTGTAAACCGCCCCAAATTATAAAATTCCAACCCGCACCATGCCATAGACCTCCTAATAACATAGTAAGCATCAGATTGACGTATCGCCGCAAATTTCCCTTGCGATTACCGCCTAAGGGAATGTAAATGTAATCCCGTAAAAAGTTAGAAAGGGTAATGTGCCACCTACGCCAAAAGTCGGAGATGTTGAGAGCTTTATAAGGTGAGTCGAAATTTAATGGTAATTGGACGCCAAACATTCGAGCAATGCCGATCGCCATATCGGAATAACCTGAAAAATCGAAATAAAGCTGCAACGTGTAGGCAAGCGCACCAACCCAAACTTCAAATAATGTGAGATTTATTCCTCGAGCAGCAGAGTCAAAAACCGGGTTAGCAAAAAAGGCCATGCTGTTAGCAAATATAGCTTTTTTAAAGAACCCCATTGAAAAAATCGTGATTCCCACTACTAAGTTTTCTTGACTAAATCGATAAGTGGAAGCCTCGCGAAACTGAGGCATCATGTCTTGATGGCGAACGATCGGCCCTGCTATTAGTTTGGGAAAGAAGCTAACAAAAAGCAAATAGTTAAGAAAACTTTCTTCTTTAGTTTCTGCTCGGTAAACATCTACTAAGTAAGCAATTTGTTGGAAAGTAAAGAAAGATATCGCTAGAGGCAAAAATATTTTTCCAATGCTAAAATTTGTACCGCTTAGTTGATTGATGGTCGTAATAAAGAAGTTGGCGTATTTAAAATAACCGAGTAAAATTAGGTTGACCGCAATTCCAATGCCTAAAAGCCATTTCCGAGATAGGGGAATTTTCCATCGCTCGAACGCGAGTTGATTGTTTAAAGCTAATCCCGCGTAGTAGTTGAATATTATTGAAGAGATTAGTAGCACCAAAAAGGCTGGGTTCGTTTTGGCATAAAAAAATAATGAGGCTGCTATCAACCAAACGATCGCCATGCGACGATCGCTTTGTCTGCTGATTATAAAGAAAATTAACAATGCGATCGGCAAGAACAAAAAAATAAATTCTGGGGAGTTAAATAACATATTGAGTAAATTAGGGGAAATTTGCAGATTTAAATAAGATCAAAATAATTACAATTTTTCAATTAGTCTGACAAACAATATTTTTGTTAATGCTAGAACTCCAATTATTGTTCTTAATCCGATATTATAGTCGATCATCTAGTCATGCGTCGAGGTATTGAAAGTATTGCTGAGTTAAATAGAGCGGCTCGGCGATCTGTTCTGATAATTGTATAGACCTTAACAACTAGTTACTTCTACTGCGCTCGTTCCTTACGATAACCGATATCTAGCTGTTGACCTACTTTTTACAACATTTTATAAAGTAAAGATTTATGAAATTTAAAGATTTTTAGTTAGTTGGTTGGGATAATATTTATATTTGTTAAAATTTTACTTGGCGAAAATATTTATTTGAATTACAGAGATTTTAACTATGTCTCGCGGAATTTACATCACTGCTAACGATAAGGTAATCGAACAGGCGATCGCACTCCTCAATAGTATCCGTTATTACGATCGAGACACGCCCATTGTCTTAATTCCTTACGATGACAATTACCAACAGATAGCCGCTCTCCTCTCTGAAAAATATAACGTAAAAATCTACGAAGATTTAGAATTTATCGAACGTCTATCCAAAAAACTACAGCAAATTTTTGGAGAGCAATTTTTTGCCAGACCGAATCAATTTCGCAAACAAGCTTGTTGGTTTGGCCCCTTCGATGAATTTCTGTATATAGACACCGATGTAGTCGTATTTGAAAAAATTAGCGATAACTTAAATTATCTAACTGATTACGATTTTCTATGTTGCGATTACCAACATGGTGGCGGAATTACTAACGTATTTACGCCAAAAGTAATAGAAGATAAGGTATTTACGGAAGCAGAACTCAAGGATATCTTTAATGGCGGATTTTGGGCATCTAAAAAGCAATTGATTTCCGAAAATGATTTATACGAAACATTTGCCGAATGCGCCGCTCATCCGGAATACTTTGACTTTTCTCAAAAAACTTCCGACCAACCTATCATTAATTATATGATATTGAAGCGGGTACCTCGCCGCTTTAATATCGTGCGTAGACCCGGTAAAGCACCTGGAAATTGGGCGGGTAGCCGACATTTTAAATATGAAGGAAAACAGTTAATCGATCCGAAGGTTAACCAACCGCTACAATATTTGCACTGGGCGGGAATTAGAATTGAACCGGGTTGTCCTTATTGGGATATTTGGGAATATTATCGTTATTTGAACGAACCGAAACCACCTCAAACCAAAAAGGTGGTGTCAAAACCTCTTTGGCGGCGCATGAAGGATAAGGTTAAAAGTTTATTTTGATATCGATTGGCATCAGCCAAAACAGAACAGTTATTGTAAAATCCTGGCTATAAACCCGGTTTCTTCAAGAAACCGGGTTTCTGTGTACTCGTATTATCGAAATCCTTCAAAATCCCAAATTTCTTCATTAACAGGATAAGGAATTTGTACTCTTTTGCCAAATAATTTTTCCCACCAGCGAAAGGGATGGGGTAGAGTAGCAACTTGAATGAAATGACAACCAACTAAAAATGCCCCTAACATATCTGTATGGCGACTATCACCAATTGCTATGACTTGTTTTGGTGTCAATTTCATTTGTGTGATCGCTTTGCGAAATGCACAAGGAAACGGTTTTCTGGCGGGATTAATGGCAGGAATACCGAGACGATGCGACCAATATTTGACGCGATATTTGCGTTTACCATTGGAAAGGATGTAAAACTTAAATCCGGCTGATTTTGCTTCGTCAATCCAAGCTTCTGCATGAGGAGATACATAGCGATCGTCTTCGGAAACGATGGTATTATCTAAATCTAAAATAATCCCTCGAATGTCAGCTTGTTTTAGTGATTCTAGCTTGATGGAAGCTAGTCTGTATTCTTTGGTTACAAAATATTGTTTTATCATATTGCTATCTATATTTTATTGAATTACGCCATGATGTTTAAGTAATAAAATCATAAAACTGGTAGTAATCCAGTATAAAACTGTTAATAAAATCGGTAAGTCTGTTAATAAAATTTCTTCTGGACGTTCGCTTTGTCCGCCGGAAATACTACCTGGTTTATGGCGACGAGAAATTTCTGCGGGGTCGCTCAAGAGTTGATAGCGAAATATTCCGTATAAAACAAAGGGTAATGTTAGTAACATCCAACGGGTGGAAGCGCCACCCACTTGCGGCCCGGAACTCCACATGGCATAACTTAAAATAGTACCGCTAGTCACTACATTTTCCATCCGATTGAGCAGCCCTATAGAGTAGCGGATCAGGACAGCACGAGTTTTGCTACCTTTGATTTCGATTAACCGCAATTCTGCTTTGCGCTTTTCTACACCTAGAAATAAAGCTAACATCGCAGTACAAAGTAAGAACCAAGAGGATAATTGAATGCTGGTTGCTGATGCACCTGCATAAGCTCGCAAGACAAAACCAGTGGCGATCGCTAAAATATCCAAAATGACGATATGCTTTAATTGCCAGTTATAAGCGATTTGCAAAACCGCATAACTGATAATGGTTACGCCCAACCAAGGCGATCGCAACCAACCGAGAACGATCGCTAAACTCAATAAAGTTACTGCCGTTGCGATCGCAATTGGAATACTCACCAGTCCCGCAGCGATCGGACGATAACGCTTCACCGGATGTTTGCGATCGGACTCTATATCTGCAATATCATTAAGTAAATAAAAGCTACTAGAAGCACTACAAAAAAGTACGAACGCCAGCAAACTACCTAACAAAGATTGCAGGTTTATACTAAAAGCAAACAAAGGCGCAGCAAACACTATTAAATTTTTTGTCCATTGGCGAGGGCGCAGTGCTGTTAACAAAGGAAACTTCATATTGATAGCTAGGGGTTAGAGGCTAGGGGAAGAAGGGTCTAGAATCAAGAGTTTCGAGAATTAAGAACGTCCTAACCACCTTAGCGATTGCTATACCTATAAAAAAAGTCATACCCTACACTAGTAAGGAAATGACTTATTTTCCAGTAGCATCTTAATTGTTTCTAAGAAAAGATGCTAGTCCTAAAAAAAATTTATTCTGAATAAGCTCTTAGCTTAAAAAGTCTAAATCTATTGCTCGCGAACCCCCCCGTTCTAACTGGATTAAGAGTTTGCTAAGTTGCGACCAAACCAGTAAAGCGATTAAAACAGTTAAAGGTATACCGATCAGGTAAGAAAGGTTAGTAGGAAAGCCAAAAATTTCTAAACCGGAAGCCAAAAAAACGCAAATCCCGATACAAATTCCCAGAAAAGGAAGCTGTAACTGTACCCCTTGTAAATGAGCAAGGGTTCGTGTAGAACGGCTTCTCACCCATTCCTGGGTCAATTCTTTGAGACTAGCTTCAAAAGCTAAACCAGATGCGATCCCTGCCAATAACCCAGCTAACAATAAGAAGTAGGGAGGCTGTGGAAAAAAGAACAAGGGGATACTCCTTTGCGATCGACAAACTGATGGTCAATCATACCAGGTTAGGGCATAGGAGGATGCGGGGATGGGGGGATGGG